>CAWUOF010000169.1:0-8193 GCA_963923765.1 uncultured bacterium
GCTTTCTTCAGAACAGTATCGCAAAAAAATGCAACGACGCAAAGCTGTCCAAGATGAACGTTTGGCTAAAGCTAATCAGCAAAAAGGCTTAATTATTGTTAATACTGGCAATGGTAAAGGTAAAACAACTGCCGCCTTGGGCATGGTAATGCGATCGCTTGGGCATGGCTATCGCGTGGCCATTGTCCAATTTATTAAAGGGGCTTGGGAACCTGCCGAAAAAGCGGTTTTAGAACGTTGGCAAAATCAATTAGAATTTCATGCTATGGGTGAAGGTTTTACTTGGGAAACTCAAAATCGCGATCGAGACATTGAAAAAGCTACCGCCGCTTGGCAAAAATCTTTAACTTTTATCCAAAATCCTGATTTTAAATTGGTTTTACTTGATGAAATTAATGTTGCCCTTAAATTAGGTTATTTATCAATAGAAAATGTCTTAACTGGCTTAGATGCAAAACCCCCTCAAACTCATATTATTTTAACTGGTAGAGGTGCCCCATCAGCTTTAATCGATCGGGCAGATCTTGTCACTGAAATGACTTTAATTAAACATCCTTTACGAGAACAAGGTATTAAAGCACAAGCGGGTATTGAATATTAATTATTCATTAGTTAAACCTAATTGAGATTCTAACCATTTCCGATTTTCTATGGCTTCATAACAATCAGGTTTTAACTCAATGGCTACTCCATAAGATCTCAATGCTTCTTGATAACGTTGCATTTTTTCTAATAATAATCCTCGTTTTACCCAAGCATCATAACTGTGGGGCTGGAGTTGAATAATACGATCGTACACTGTCAAAGCTTCAGCAAAAGATTGTGCCTTTTCAGGGGCTTGTGCCCGTTTTATCCAGGCTTTAGCATTATCTGGTTGAATTTCAATAGCTTTATTATATGCAACAGCAGCTAATTGATATTGTTCTAATTTTTCTAAAGCCTGCCCTTTTTTTAACCAAGGGTCGGAATTATTCGATTCAATATTTATAGCTTGATCATAAGCGTTTACCGCGTCTTCATAACGCTGCATTTTCTCAAAAACACTACCGCATTTCATCCATGCCCGATAAGCCCAAAAATTATCATTGGAACGTAATTGTATTACTTTTTGATAAGCTGTGATTGCTTCATTATAACGTTGTAATTGTTCCAAGGCTTCCCCTCGATTATTCCAAGCTTCGGGAAAATCGGATTTTAACTGAATTGCATTACTAAAAGCTAAAATTGCTTTATCATAACTTCTTAGTTGATAAAGTGCTGCACCTCTACCTAGCCAAGCATCGGGATATTCGGTATTAATTTCAATAGCTTTATCAAAGGCTATAATTGCATCTTCGTGATATCCTGCTTCTGATAACGCTACACCTCGACCCCACCATGCTACAGCCCATTGGGGATTAATTTCGATCGCTTTATCAAAGGATGCGATCGCTGCTTCATACCATTTATGTTTTAAAGCCATCCCTCGATAAAACCAAGCTTCAGCGGCATCGGGGTTAAGTTGAATTGCTTTATCATAAGCAGCTACAGCATCGGTATATTTTTGTAATTTTTCTAAGCTAATACCGCAATTTATCCAAATTTTAGCATCATTTGGTTTTAAATTCAGGGCGCGATCGAATGATTCTACTGCTTCTTGATATTTTTCGATAGCATCAAGGGCAATACCTCGATTTAGCCATATTTGCCAGGAGTCTTGTTTAAATTTTAGGGCTTTATCTAAGGCTTTTACTGCCTCTTCGTAATTGTTGATTTTTTTTAGTACATTTCCTAGTTGACACCAAACTTCATACCATTCTGGCTGTATTAATAATGCTTGTTTATAACAATAAATTGTCTCTTTATAGCGTTGTAATTTTTCTAAAACCATGCCATAATCATACCAACTTTCCGGTTTATTTGGCTTGAGATTAATTATTTTTTCGTAACAATTTAAAGCATTTTCATATCTTTGCATTTGGTAAAGCAGTCTACCTAAATATATCCACGCCCAATAATCATTAGGTTTAATTTCAATTACTTTCTGATAGGCAGTTATCGCTTCTTCATAACATTGTAATTTTTCTAATGTACGACCACGTTTTAACCAAGCTTTATCCCAATCTGGTTTTTGAGAAATAGCTTTATCATAGTAGGCGATCGCTGCTTCATATCTACCTGCCCGATATAAGCGATTACCTCTATTATAAGTAGGAAAAGCTCGAAAAATTCGGGGGAAAATCGATAAAATACTACTAGAATTAGATAATAATTCTTCAGAATTTTCTTTAAAATTTGGTGGTATTGGTGGTAAGTTTGGCAATTTGTTCATGGTTTTTCTAAATTAGCAATTTAGTTTGATGATATTGGAGATATTTGGATTTTAAATACTTAATACAATCAATAATATTGATATTAATTACTAATTTGATTTTAATTTAAATTGAAAATATTAGTATATTAGCATCGATTTTGCCGCAAAGCAGATATAATTTGAGTATTAGCGGCGGGAAACTCAAAGCGATCGATTTCATCCAATGTCACCCAGCGAATTTCTGCTGATTCTAAAGGCTGCGGTTCGCCGCTAATATGTTGGCATTCATATACTTTTAAAGTAACTTGAAATTCGCTGTAATTATAATCAATATTAATTAGGGGTTTACCTACTTTTATTTCTATATCTAATTCTTCGCGAATTTCTCGGATAATACAAGCTTCTACAGTTTCTCCCACTTCTATTTTACCGCCAGGAAATTCCCACAAACCTCCCATTACTCCACCTGGGTAGCGGCGATCAATTAAAATTTCTCCGCGATCGTTCCAAATTACAGCAACACCAATCAATTTATGATTTAAAGGGGTAACAATTTCTGTCATAGCATTTTTACCTTAGATATTTCCAATTGTGCCATGTTCCGTGACAATGGTCTACCCCATTATCTACTTTTCCCGGTTAATTTTTTGAATTGATATAATATTTATTAATTCCAGGGTCTGGCCCTAAAAATCCTCAAAACTAAAATTTTGTCCTATCCGTTTCCTATTTTCCAGATTTTTCTATCATTGCTAAATATTAATACTTGAGCTATACCAGCTTATATACTATCTAAAAACTATGCAAAATTCTCCTTTTTGCATCTAAAATCCTTGTATGTAAACTGTAAAATTAATTTACAAAAAATATTCCCAAAAATTAAAATTCGGCATACTTATTTACATTAGTTAGCCGAATTATTATATATGTATTTACAAATTATTAGCTGTTTTAACTCATGGTTTTACATCAAGTTAAATCAAGTTTTTGTGGATTTGATTTTAATTATTGTAATTTTATTTCTAGGTATTATCTCCCCTAGAAGTTGTATTTACCTAGTAAAAAGTTAAGCATTTAAATTGCTGGAAAAAAATGAGCAGCTATTATTTTTCTAGCTAAACCAGCTAATTTAAATGCACCACTGCTTACTACTACATTAAGCATCATCAGAGACATGGCTAGGGAAAGTTTGTAAAGTCTTTTCAAAAGCCATTCTCTGTTCAGCATTGCGGAGAAAATAACCACTAATCATAGCAGAAGCTAATAATCTACCCAGATTTTCTCGATTAGTGGTAATAGTAATACCAAAATGTTCCGAAGGAAGATTACCCAAAAGCCCAACTATATTACGTTCCATTACTTGAAAAACTTCTGTAGAGTTTGGCTTGGAGAGTTGAGCAACGGTTTCTGGGGTCATGGATTGAACATACTGCCAAAGTAAATTGGTCGGTTCATCTTCATTTCCCAGGAATTCAGGTACATGATTGTTTCTATTACTCATTTTATAACTCCTTGGTTTGGTATTTCTCAGATTATCAGATTAATATTGGAAAAAATTATTGTTTACTATTGACTAATTTAGCAGTTTGATTTTAATAATAAAGTGGGTTTAACCGAACTTAAGAGGACGGATTGACTGGGTTTTTCATTACCTAATGTTTAATTACCTAATGTTTAATAGTTAATGGGTGTGAGTTGAATATAGCTGCAAAAATTAAAAGTAGGATTTAGCACTTCCCTGGAAATCTTCGGCACTTGAGCAAGAAAATTTTTGGGGAAGTGCCTGCACTTTTTTTCAAATTTTGTCAGCGTCTTTAATTAGAGATTAACTATTAATTACGGTCAGGATTTAGCTGGCAATATATTCTCCCATTTCAGCTTTGCGCTTGCGGAGTTTATTTAGGGCTTCCCGTTCAATTTGCCGTACCCGTTCCCGACTAATATTTAGTTGATCGCCTATTTTAGCTAGGGTCAATCCTTTACCATCTTCTAAACCAAACCGCAAAGCTAATACTTCCCTTTGCTGGGGAGTTAGATCGGCCATAAGCTCTTCTAAATCAGCCCGCAAAGAAGAATTAATAGCATAGTCTTCTGGTGACATTCCTGTATCTTCTAACAGTTCTACCAGTTCTGTATCTTGATTATCTCCTACCCTGAGATCTAGTGACAAGGGTTGACGAGAACGTTCTAAATATTCTCGCACTTGTTTGGGAGATAATTCTAACTCTGCTGCTAGTTCGGAAACTGTGGCTGCTCGTCCAAACTGTTGTGCTAGATAGCGTTGAGCTTTTTTAATTTTATTCAGTTTTTCGGTAATGTGAATTGGTAGGCGAATAGTTCTACCTTTTTCCGCGATCGCCCTTGTAATAGCTTGACGTATCCACCAATAAGCGTAGGTAGAAAATCGATATCCTTTGGTGGGGTCAAATTTCTCTACACCCCTTTGCATACCGATCGTCCCTTCTTGGATTAAGTCCAATAAATCTACATTACGCTTGATGTATTTTTTGGCTACGGATACCACTAAGCGTAAATTGGCTTCTACCATTTTTCGTTTAGAGGTTTCTCCTTCGGCGATCGCGGTTTTTAATTCAACTAGTGTTAACCCAGCTTCACTTGCCCACTCAGCCATAGTTGGATGATAACCTAGCTTTTCCGAGAGTTCACTTTTGATTTGTTGCAAGGAAGCTAAACGCTGTACTTGCTTGCCATAGTGAATTTCTTCTTCGTGAGTTAGCAAGGGAACGCGACCAATTTCTCGGAGATAAGTACGAACTAGGTCTGTAGAGGTTTGAGGGGTCTTCATGGTGCTAACTTTCCGTTAAATAATAACTTGGTTTGCAGCTAGAGAGCTTGCCAGAAAATTTGGGTTAATTTTGGATTTTTCGCTAAGATGTTTTGTTTACAAATCTTAGCGATGGACATCCTGCGGTAGTCCCGCCACCCGGCTGAGTCAACTTTTGGGTTAGGGTTGTCGCTTGTTTTCGATCGGAATTGGTACAACTGCTGGCTGTTCTGTCTTTTGGTCTTCTTGCCAAAATTTTGCTATCAGGGCAATTGTTAAAGCGGTAACAGAGATTAAATCAATAGTGGTCATCATCATAGTGGTTTGAAAGTTTCTTTGTAAAGAATTGTAACATTTATTTTCAGAAAGTGTAATAGATGAGAAAATTTATTTTACTTTGGCCCATATTTTGATTTATTGGTTTAGGCCAAGTTAGGGCTAACGTTGTAATATATTGAGATTACCCAGGAAAGCTAAAATTGAATGCATCCTGGAAAACAAAATTGAGATGATATAGCAGATCTAGGTAGCGATCGGTAAAAAAATTTTGGTAATTTTCCTTAATTTTTTACAATGCCCCATCTCAAAAGGATATTCAAAATATAATTAGTGGTTTTTTTCCCGATTATGCAGGATTGATATAGGCCCTATATTAATATCTACATAGTCGATAGACAGAAACCTATAGATAAATTCTTATGATACCAAATTAATATTTAGTTGTATTATTATGATTTATTATATTAATTAGTCGATTGTATCTATAGCTAAATCTATTTATTACGGCTCTTTCTATAGATATTTTTCTGTTTTTTAATTAATCTATGCGGCTGGGGCGGGGTTATTTATATTATTTTTTGATATCATAATTTATCGCTTAACTCCCTGAAAAAAATTATAAATAAAAATTAGACGGTGAAGATTTTTCCTCACCGCTGGAATAACTATTATTTATTAACTGGTTCTTGTTAGCTGTGCTGCTATTAAACAGTTAGAAAAATTACCATTACTAATCTTGAAAGTCATCAAATACAATCTCTTGATTATTTAAAGGACGACTCATACTAGCGTGAATTTGTCCATTTTCCGAGACAATTTTATGAGGCATAAAACTCATTTCTAAATCTAAACGCATTTCTGCGTGTTTCCATTCTTTACCAGGTTCTAAAAACTCAATTTGCGGAAACCCTAAACGACTGGGTTGGATTAAATCTGTAGTTTCAGTACAAGCAGATTGTAATTCTTCTTTTAGTTCCCGCAATAATGCGCCAACTTGTCGAGGCTCGCGACAAATTAAGTTAATATCAGATTGAATTACTGCGGAATCAGGTAATACTAAGGTAGGAGCTTGCCAAGTTAAGCAATCTATTTGTAAGTGTATATCTTCAGCACGAACTTTAAAGCCTAAAATGGGCAATAATCGCAGTGTTCCATAAGCCCATCCCCCACTGGGTTGAATTGCCCTGCCTTTGGCTCCATCAATTAAACACTTAACATCATAGGAAATTCTGGTGACAGACCATAACAAGATGGATAGTAACTCATCGAGTAAGAATGTCTGCCGCCAAAATTTGTGGCTGGGTAGCTTGATTAAGGTGTCGCTGGTAAGAAAAGAGGTTTGGCTCAAAGGTCGAGATTCTGTCATGGGTATTAAAAATAGGTCTACAAATTAAAATATCGCTTAAAGGTAAGTGGAAAGTAGAGTTTTTTCTATTTATTTTTCAATTGGCAGAGAATTAGTAGGTTGTTACTTTGGCGAGATTGATTTTTTTGCCCACTAAATTTTAACAACTTTATTAAAGTTAGCGTAGTCGATCGCAATTTTCTTATAGAAAAAATAAAATTTAGATATTCCTTACAAATATTAAAAATGCAGGACATAAAGCCTTATGCCCTGCACTGACAGTATGTTAACTAGTTGGGATGCACCCCCTACTAGGGGTCACTTCCCTCTACCAATATCAATAAACATATTGAAAAATCAAGCTGGGGAGTTTCGGGAATTTTTTCCGGATTTTTTCCCATTTTGTAGAAGAATAGATAATAGGGTGCATTGGGTCATGATTACAGGGTTGCTTTTTGAATCTCTTCCGCCTTCGCCTGCTCTCCTTCAACCTGCTCCTATTCCTTGGGTGCGATCGTCTCAAGGAACTCTAGTAGCGAAAGAATGTCGCGAGGTCAGTCGATGGTATGCCTGGACACAATGCGGTAATACTACATGTTGCAAACTATTTATAGCCTGTTCGGACGGGACAGTAGTTTCCCAAACGGTGGACGCCGGCAGTTGCAAGTAGAGACATACCTACTGCAAACCACCCTGAAGCTGTTATCATTAGCACTACTGCTGGTAACTTTTATGCCTAAACAAGAATCGCCAGAGGCTAGGCTCACTGCCATTTTGCAGGAACAGCAGAAATTAGTGTACGAGCTCCGAGATGCTACTCCTGCCAGAAAATTACAAATTCAAGCAGAAATTGTAGCTCTGACTGAAGAGCAAGCAAATTTGCTTCAGGAAGCTGGAACAGTTACCTGCTTTATTTTCTCTAGTTCCACTACCAGAGGAACTGGCTGGATAGAAGAAGAGCGTAACTATGATGGATCGGTGCGACAATATCGTTATGGATACTATCGCAACGGTAAAAGTAATCGTCGCTATTTGTCAAAATTTTTGGTTCCTGACGTGCAGCGCATGATTGCCTCTAAAGCTTCGCCTGAAGCAATTATCGAGTTCCTAGACCAGTCTAAGACGCGAGTAACTGCTAAATCTGCATCATCGTCATATAGTTTAAAAACTTCCTCGCCGGAGGATGTTTCTGGTTAGTGGCCTTTATGTCTTCAGGGTGCCACCTGGGCACCCTACATATCTAGCTAAATATCAAAATGGCGGCGAAAACGAGTGTCGATTTTGTCTGTTTTGCGCTGATTGCATTTTCGGCATAGGGTTTGCAGGTTGCTAATATCGTTGGAACCACCTTTAGCTAGGGGTATTATATGATCAATGTTTAGTTCGGTCTCCTGGTGGGTTTGACCGCAGCTTTGGCATTGGTATTTATTTCTTGTGAATACGTATTTTCTCACCTCTGGGGGGATGGGAATGCGGGGAGTTTTACTCATA
>CAWUOF010000170.1:0-8182 GCA_963923765.1 uncultured bacterium
ATTAAAATTATAGGACTTATATAAAAATAAGCCAGAAAGTAAAATCAAATTTACCTGTTATGGGTAAATTGTGCTACCAATTATCCTTCATATAGATTCCCTAAAGGTTGTATTATGCCTCCTCGTTGGCCCAGAAAACCCGATCGCAATGATTCTGCCTATCGTCGTTTAGAAGATCGGATAAATTTTGCTCTACATATAGCTATTTTTGCCGCCAGTAATTCTAGTTTGTGGTTTTTCAAAAATTTAAAAACCCTGGATTGGCCCTGGATTGTTTGGGTCACGGGTATATGGGGTTTAATTTTATTAATACACGGGATTTATATTTTTGCGATCGCTAATTATTCGGAACCTGCGGCTTAAATAAGTCATTTCTAATTAAATCCCCAGGAATTTAAACCAACAGATACTACAGGTAACAAAATTATGGCAAAAACAACTAACACAGAATCGATCGAATCTCTAGCAGCAGAAATAGGTGATAACGTTTATATCGATCTGGCGAAATGGCATCTATATTTAAAAGATGCTCATTTACATACAAGTATCGCTGAAAAAATATATCCTTTATTAGTTGATAGATCTTGCTCAGAAAATCAAGTTCAAGATATTCTTAACACTATTCTTGTCAAAGTTGGAGGCGGTAAAAGAGAAATTCCTTTACTAGATTTATTGCCGAGGCAATGTCAAGTTACATTAATGGATATTATCACTGAATTTCAGCGTCAAATGTAATAACAATATCCCAATTTGGTTAACATACAATCAGGCAAGAGACAAAAAAGAAAAATTATAAAAATCTATGATTAGATAGATTTTTCCTAGTGGATATGAAATAAATGTAAATACCCTGTTTACTTTGTATTTTGGGGATATTAATAAAACTTAAGTCCCTACCAAATTGGGATACTAGCAAATGTCAGATATTAATAAATATTCATCAAACAGTGGACAAAAAGAAAAAAAGCGTGCATTCTAAATTAAGGGGCTATTTACACGCAGACAGGAGATCTTCATCTTGTATTATCTGACACAACTTCAAAAATGGTTAAAATACCAGTTATCAGGGGCCAAAGAAATTGGGGTGGCATTAATTAGTCTTACTATTGCCTATACGATATTGTTGGGCGGATATGGAATAATAACAATAGACGATCGCCTTGATAATGCTTATAAAACCCAGTTAAGAGAAATTGGCAAATTAATCGCAGTAGAATTAGAGACCCAGGAAAAACTTAACAGCCAAATTAATGGTTTGTTACAAAATATAAAAAATTCTATACCAACCATAACACATATCCATATTTATGAAATAGAGAAACAACAAATAAAATTATTAGCAACAACAGAGGCGATCGCAGATGAGGAAAAATCATATTTAACAGAAAAAACTATTACATTACTGCAAAAAAACATAATAACCCAGCAAGAAGAAATAAAAAACAATAACCTGGAAATTTATTTACCTGTAAACATCAAAAAAAATAATAACTTTAATCAAGGTATTTTAGGAATATATGGAACTTTAAATAACCGCGATAGAGATAAAAGTAAAACAAATCAGCAAATATTAATTATGGCTGGTTGTAGCCTAGCTATCCAAATCATTTGTATTGTATTTGTAATATATGGTAATACATGGAGAAATAAAATTAAAATCAGACCAAATACATCGGGAAAATTAGCAGAAACAAATATTAATTCAATTAATGAGAAGGCCAGAGAAAAAAGTCAAGAAATAGTCAAATTTAAAGAAGCAGAAATATATGCCATAGTTGCGATCGAAGCAAATGATGGGCTATGGAATTGGAATTTAAAAACAAATAATTTCTATTTTTCCCCAGGCTGGTCATCTATTTTAGGCTATGACCTACAAGAAATAGATAATACATTAGAAGTATGGCTACAGCGAATACATCCAGAAGATATCAACCGCATAAAAACCGAAATAAATAATTATATACAACACAATACCGGAAAATTAGAAACAGAATATAGATTATTACATAAAGATGGAACATATCGTTGGGTACTCAGTCGGGCTGTAGCAATTAAAGATGAAAATCATAAAACTAATAGTTTATCAGGATGTATAATTGATATTACAAAATACAAAAAAACCGAAGAACAATTACTCCACGATGCTTTTCACGATTCCTTAACAGGATTATCAAATAGAGCGTTATTTATGAATCGTCTCGAACACGCTTTTGATTTATCACGAAGACGACAAAATTATTTATTTGCAGTATTATTTGTAGATTTAGATCGCTTCAAAATAGTTAACGATAGCTTAGGGCATAAATGGGGAGATCGCCTGTTAATAGAATTCGTAGAAAGATTAGTACCTTGTCTGCGATCGGGAGATACAATCGGTAGAATAGGGGGAGATGAATTTGCAATTTTACTAGAAGATATTAATTATATTAATGATGCTACTGCCGTAGCCGAGCGCTTGCAAAAATTATTAGAAGAACCTTTTATATTAAACGGACAAAAAGTTATAATATCCGCAAGTATTGGCATAGCCTTAAGTGCAGTTGAAAACTATCAACACCCAGAAGAAATTATCCGAGATGCAGATATAGCCATGTATCGTGCTAAAGCAATGGGTAAAGCACGACATCAAGTTTTTGAGCCAGATATGGATTTTGAAAATCTGACATTTTTACAGATTGAAAATGACTTAAGACAAGCTATAGATAACAAAGAATTTCAAATTCAATATCAGCCGATCGTATCCCTATCTACAGGATTAATAATTGGTTTTGAAGCTTTAGTGCGTTGGCAACATTTAACAAAAGGTATAATATCACCAGCAGAATTTATTCCTGTAGCCGAGCAAACAGGATTAATTATTCCCGTTGGCTACTGGGTACTGCGATCGGCTTGTCGTCAAATGAGCATCTGGCAAAATTCATTTCCCTTCGAGCCACCATTAACTATAAACGTCAATCTTTCCGGAAAACAATTTTTCCAAGCAGATCTATTGGTGCAAATTATCAGTATTTTAGAAGAAACTGGCTTAAAACCTAATAGCTTAAAACTAGAAATTACCGAAAGTGCAATTATCGAAAATCCCGAAGCGGCAGCCACTAAATTAATCCAATTAAAAGATTTAGGAGTGCAACTTTACATCGACGATTTTGGCACTGGTTATTCTTCCCTTAGCTTTATGCATAGATTTCCCTTTGATGCCTTAAAAATTGATACATCTTTTATCGGTAATATGGGTGCAGATAGTGAAAGCTCAGAAATAGTAAAAAGTATTGTTAACCTAGCTCATAATTTAGGAATTTATGTAGTTGCAGAAGGGGTAGAAACTTCTTCACAGTTAGAAAAACTAAAAGCAATGGGATGCAATAATGGTCAGGGTCAAGGTTACTTATTTTCTAAACCCCTGGGTGCAGAAGATGTAGAAATTTTACTAGCAGAAACTTGGGAGGAAAGAAAACACCAAAAAGAAAGCTCTTAATAGGTGAGTACATTATCAAAATTGTCACGATTATTCAAAGTCTTGCCCTCGATAGCAACTATACATAAAAACTGTATATGTTTGCATAGTTACAATAAGATTTTGAGGAAAAACAATATTTTTTCATAAAATTAAATTAAAAATTATATGTTTTTTTGTTTATTTACCTGTTGCCTATTGCCTATTGCCTATTGCCTATTGCCTATTGCCTGCTTTTGAAAAAGCGATTTTATCTATAAAGATTCCAAGGGGTGCTATTTAGTCCGGAAAATAAATAAATATGCTAGTAGTAAACAGCATATTTTCTCTGACAAGGAAAGAATGAAAGATGAGTAAAAATTCGAGTAATTCAGATGCTAAGTATAATTTAGCCTGGAAAATATATCTTTACGGGAAATTAGCACTGTTAAAGCGTGTAATTTTAAATCAAGGAATTTTGAGAGGTAATTATCAAATAGGTGTCGTGAATTGGTGGCAATCAATTCTGGCAGCTAGTTTAATAATGACGGGAATAATTGTCGGGGCTAGACAATTAGGAAGTTTGCAATTTTTAGAATTAATGGCTTTCGATCGAGCCGTAAGATTACAACCAGATAAAGGCCCCGATAAACGGCTTTTAATTGTTTCGATCGGAGAAGAAGATTTACAAGCGCAAAATCAATGGCCAATTTCTGATCAAACCCTAGCCAAAGTATTAGAAAAACTGCAAAAATATCAACCAAAAGTTATTGGTTTAGACTTATATCGTAATCTTCCACAGCCTCCTGGTCAAGCAGCCTTAGTTAAACAACTACAAGCTAAAAATATTATTGCTATTACTAAATTAGATGATGAATACCATCAAGGTGTACCTACCCTAGCCACAATACCAAAAGATCGGATAGGCTTTAATGATTTTGTCATAGATCCAGATGGAGTAATTCGCCGTAATTTTATCTATGCTAGTCAGGGAAATAAAAAATTTTATTCCTTGTCCCTGCGGTTAATTTTAAGTTATTTAGCAGATAAAAATAATGCCTTTCAAGTAAAAAAAGATCGCTTGATAGTAGGAAAAACACCTTTCTTAGCAATTCATCATAATTCTGGCGCTTATGAAAATATTGATAGCGCCGGTTATCAAGTCATACTAAACTATCGATCGCCTGAAAAAATCGCTCCTGAAATCAGCTTAACAGAAGTTCTCAACGGGAAAATAAACCCCGATTTAGTCAAAAATAAAATAGTATTAATTGGCACAACAGCACCCAGTTTAAAAGACCTTTTCTTTACTCCCTATAGTGGTGCTGAACAAAAAAATATCGGAAAATTACCCGGCGTTATAATTCATGCCCAAATTACCAGTCAAATGCTGAGTACAATATTAGATAATCAACCCCTATTAGGATTTCTTCCAGAGTGGGTAGAAACTATCTGGATATTTGTCTGGGCAATGGGAGGAGGAATGTTAGCATGGCGTTTTTCTCATCCCCTAGTTTTAGGATTTTTTGGTATAACTGCTAGTGGTACTTTGTGGGGAATTTATCTAGTGAGTTTTAGTCAATTTATGTGGATACCTGTGATATCTCCAAACTTGGCATTAGTAACAACTGCTGCTCTGGTTTTAGCCTATAAATTATTCCACAAAAATTTGCATGATGATTTAACAGGATTACCAAATCGAAATTTATTTTTACGCCGATTAGAAATAGCAATTAATAATGCTAAACAAGGCAAAAGTACCTTGTTTGCTGTCCTGTTTTTAAATATCGATCGCTTTAAAAATGCTATTGATAACTTTGGCATTCCAACCACAGATAAACTGTTAATTAATGCCGCCCATAGATTACAACACAGCTTGAAAAATACTGATATAATTGCTCGGGTTGGTGGCGATGAATTTGCTATTTTGTTAGAAGATATTAATGATGTCAGAATGGCTACTAATGTCGCCGATCAATTACAAAAACAAATTGCATTGCCTTTTAAAATTAAAGAACAAGAAATATTTATTAACGCTAGTATAGGTATTGCTATAAATCGGGAAGATTACGATTATCAACCAGAGGATTTATTGCGCGATGCTCATACAGCTATGTATCGTGCCAAAAACTTCGGTAAAGCACGTTATGAAGTATTTGCCACAGGAATGCGACAACAAATAGTAAAACGTTTGCAAGTAGAAACTGATTTACACCGAGCGATCGAAAAACAAGAATTTCGCCTGTATTATCAGCCGATCGTCTCTCTGGAAAATGGCAAAATTACTGGTTTTGAAGCCCTCGCACGTTGGCAACATCCAATACATGGCTTAATATCTCCTGCTGAGTTTATTCCCGTCGCCGAAGAAACTGGTTTAATTGTGCCTTTAGGTGAATGGATTTTTCAAGAAGCCTGCCGTCAATTACACCTCTGGCAACAAGAATTTCAAATGCAACATTCTCTAACTATTAGCGTCAATTTTTCTGGTCAACAATTTTATCAACCAAATTTGGTAGAAACGATCGAACATATTATGCAATTAACAGGAGTCAATGGCCAAAATCTAAAATTAGAAATTACTGAAAGTGTCGCGATGAAAGATGTAGAGTCGATCATTAACCAATTGGTTCGCTTAAAAGCTTTAAATTTGCAATTAAGTATAGATGATTTTGGTACAGGATATTCTTCTCTTAGCTATTTACATCGCTTCCCTGTCGATACTTTGAAAATAGACCGATCTTTTGTTAGCCATATTGAAGATGCTGGCGATAATGCTGCCATAGTCCAAACTATTATTATCCTTAGTCATAGCTTAGGTATGGATGTAATTGCTGAAGGCGTAGAGACAGCCGGCCAACTGGCTGTTCTGCAAAGCTTAAAATGTGAATATGGACAGGGGTATTTTTTCTCTAAACCCCTCGAAAGTTCCGCCGCCACTGCATTATTATTAACAAATTTAAACCTATTCCAAGAATCATAAATAAAATTTAAGCTAATCTACCCAGAATATTCCGTAAAATTGCTAATTCTTTATGTAGATACTGCGTAAAAGATCGGTGTTTATTCTTAGATTATTTGTGCGACTAATAATAATTACATATTTTATTTATGTATTTTTTATAAAATATGGTTTGTGACCATTAAATGTGGCTTGTGAAAAATGAATGATAAATAATATAATAAAATAAGTAGCCGTAAAAGTATAAATTTGCGATCGCTACTAAGCATAAAAAGGCTAAAATTATTACCATTCTATTTTTCAATAAGTAAAAGCCAATCTTATATCAGGGTTCATTGGAGGCTATCTATGTTTGGAACAATTATCAAAAACAAGGCATTTACATTGATTTTCCTGGCTTCCATTATAGTTCTATACTCGGATTTTGGCCGGCCAGCTTCGGCTGAAGAAGACTCCTCATCCAAAGATGGAGTGCCAGGTCGTAGAGAAGGCGGCGGCACCAGATTACTATCTCCTGTCAAAAATAAATTTTTAATAGGAATATTTCCCAATAATATCAGCATCAAAGTTGATAATCCCAAAGAATTTGTCTATTTACATATTCTAGGTAAGTAAATTTATTAAGGATAAATAACTAAATATTTATGTATAAAATACTACGGTTTTGTATAAATTTAGATAATATTTAGAAATACTGCTTTTGGGTCGTAACTATTTTTGGGTCGTAACTCTAAGTTTTTGATAATAACCCAGTTTTAATGGGTGCATTTCAAAATTGTAAAAAACTTGGTTGCGCTGTCTTCGCTTCCATTGAAATATGCCCATTATAGATATTTGTATAGTCAAAATGTTTTTTGCAAATATAAGATGCAGGCGTTTTAATACTATAATTAGACAACCGGGTTAGATTATTATCATATCCTAAACAAATCTAATTTAAATAGATTTATTAACAGAAAAGAAACCAGGTAAAATGTTGAAATAAAATAATAATTCAGGTTTTCTAAAATAACTTAAATATAACGAATATTAAAAAAAATCTATTTTTATTAATCTATAATTAATTATGCCAAATCAATTATATAATTCAAAATTACTTTTGCCAATAAAATTAAATTATAAGGTGCGTAAGAATATGTAACCTATATAATCAAGAGTTAAAATTATGATGCATCTAAAGTATTAGAAATAATAATATTCAATAAAATTTTTAATTAATAAAATCAGTCTTGTAATCTGGTAAACGGTTATCAAAATAGGTAATTAATTTGGCAAAAATAATTATAAAAAAAGATAATAATTATATACTAGACTTCTGGCGAAACAAGCTGGAATGGTCATAATTACGTTTATAATAATTAGACTTTGCCAAACTTTCACCAAAGGTCTATTCAAGTTTCAAGATCTCACGGGGTGACAAACTAGCTATAATATAGACAGGATATAGTTTTTAGCCTTGAGACCTTTGAGATAAGACAATCGTTTATTTCTATTAATCTTGATGAGAATTTGAGTATAGTCTTCAATTTTTTTACCACTATATGCCCAGTACCATATATTCCTATCCAAAAACTTGCCCTGAGCTTAGTCGAAGGGTGGCTATTTTTTGTAGGTTTATTCTCTCACGGGGTGACGAAGTTGATGTAACCTATAGCAGTTGCCGATTGTACCCTAAGTATGGTAGAAAAAAGGTCTGACATTGGATTCATCAGACCTACATAAAAATGCTACCGCCAATTATATCATCAAATAATTACCAGTCAACTAACAGCAGCACAATATATAACCTT
>CAWUOF010000171.1:0-8181 GCA_963923765.1 uncultured bacterium
GACAATCTCCTGTTATCTGTTCTCGTTTTAACCATAAATCTAAAGTATTTCGGCTCATTTTTAATAGTCTGCATACTTCGATTTTTCTGTGTCCTTGCTTGACCGCTGCAATCGCTTTTTTTCGGAGATCGTAGTTATATGGGGCAGGCATACTATTTCCATGAAATTACAGGTTTTTTCTATTATACTACTGTCCTAACCTTTATGCGTAGTGCTATATTACTAAAGTCATAATTTTTTATCTAAAATTTACCATATAATAAAAAATTATTGATTTATGCTAAAATAAGAGAAACTTTTGATAAGTTTACACATTCCCATGCAATGTATTATTAATCGTCGATCGCAGTTTTCCGCCAGCCATCGCTATTGGCTACCGGAATTAAGCGAAGCCGAAAATCAACAACGCTTCGGTGTCGGTGCCCGCGACAAAGGACATGGCCATAACTACGTTCTATTTGTTTCGATGATAGGGCAACTAGACGAATACGGTATGGTACTTAATCTGTCTGATGTTAAACATATCATCAAACGAGAAGTTACCAATCATTTAGATTCTGCTCATATCAATGATGTATGGCCAGAATTTCAAGAAACTCTGCCTACTACCGAAAACATTGCCCGAGTAATTTGGCAGCGACTATCGCCCCATTTACCGCTTGTTCGCATTCAACTTTTGGAACATCCCCAACTTTGGGCTGATTATTTAGGAAACGGAATGAAAGCATATCTCACTGTTGGTACCCACTTTAGCGCTGCTCACAGATTAGCTCTAAATGACTTAAGTTATGAAGAAAATTGCGAAATTTATGGTAAGTGCGCCCGTCCCAACGGTCATGGCCATAATTATCACCTAGAAGTTACAGTTAAAGGTGAAATGGACTCTCGTACAGGTATGATTGTAGATCTAGTCAAATTCCAGAAAGCGATCGATGATTATATAATTGATCCTTTCGATCATACTTTTTTGAATAAAGATATTCCATACTTTGCTCAAATAGTACCAACGGCGGAAAATATAGCAGTTTATATTGCTCAAATTCTAAAAGAACCTATTGCTAAATTAGGCGCTGAACTGCACAAAATTAAATTAATAGAAAGTCCGAATAATTCCTGTGAAGTTTACGCTGCTGATTTAGCTGCATCAACATTCCAAAATACAGATAATGAACCTGTTTTAGTTAAAGCTTAAACTATTTTTAAGCGATTTTTCCAGCAATATATTATTTCAGTTTTCTTGTCAATTCTAATTTTCTGAATTATGTTATTACTGGAAATAATTTAAATTAACAATAGGTTGGTTTTAATAAATTATATATTTTGACACCCAAAAGAGTGTCAATTTTTTATGGGGCTATTAAAAAAATAAATGACCAACAAAACTATCTTTATAGATTAAACTTTTGGCGATAATTATCTGAGCATAACTTATATATTTATTCGGGTTTGTTAGAAACCTTGGTTATATAGCATATATTTTGAGTTTGACGCATCATCAGCATTAATTTTAGGGAATTGCGTAGGAAATATATAATTCATACCATGTAAAATAATTTAAAGTTTTGTGAAGGAGTGTAGCGGTGATGGCCACAAGCCTGAAAATTCTGGCAAATTTAAGTAGCCTCCGCAAAGGTTATCTAGGTTGGAGTATCCTGATTTTATTAAGTATCATTTCGGGTACTCCTAAGCCAGCTAATGCAGAAATGGTGAAAGCTGCCAGTAATACTGAGACAGTAACGGCAACGCCACCAGCAAATATACAAAGACCAGTTTTAAAACTTGGTAGCCAGGGGAATGAAGTATCAGAGTTGCAAGCGGCTTTAAAACTTTTGGGTTACTATAATGGTAATGTGACTGGCTTGTATAGCGAAAAAACAGCGATCGCTGTTAGTCAATTTCAAGAATCAGCAGGTTTAATAGCAGATGGTATTGTTGGCCCTGTAACCTGGAATCGTCTTTTTCCTGCCAGTTTAAATAATTCTACCGAGGCAATGCCCATATCATCTCAGACAACAATCAACAATAAACATATTAAGGAAAAATGGTAGTATCATAATATCAGATTGACAAACTTTAGGCGGCGGATGTATCCGCCGTAATTTATAATAAATGACTTATAAAAATAACTTTGTTTAACTAGATAATCAGATTTACTATAAATTTTCATCCTAGCAGCAAAATCTCATCTATTAATTAATAACAACACTATGGATATTCTGGAAATATTACAACAAGACTATCAAAATTTTCCGGTTAATCAGACTTATAGTATTTATGCTGAAGATGTTTATTTTCAAGATCCGTTAAATAAATTTTATGGTGTAAAAAGGTATCAAAATATGATAGATTTTATAAGTAGGTTTTTTGTGGATATCAAATTAGATTTACATGATATTAGTCGATCGGGAGATACCATAAAAACTGAATGGACTCTAAATTGGACTGCTCCGGTACCTTGGCGGCCTCGCATGGCCATTAGTGGGTATAGTGAACTAAAGCTGAATGCTTCCGGAGCGATCGCCTCTCATATAGACTATTGGCATTGTTCCCGCCTTGATGTACTCAAGCAACTGTGGCCGGGAAAAACTGTTAATTGATAACTGATAGTAAAATAGTAATTAAAACTATTAACAACTATCAGTATCATTATGTAGAAAAATCTCACTCATTCTCAGGCGGGTTAAAATTATTTATGCGTTTAATTTTGATGACCGGAAAAGGTGGCGTTGGTAAAACATCTGTTGCTGCTGCTACAGGCTTACGTTGTGCCGAATTGGGTTATAAAACATTAGTTTTAAGCACCGATCCGGCTCATTCTTTAGCTGATAGTTTTGATATGGAACTTGGTCACGAACCTCGCTCTGTACGCCCCAAATTATGGGGTGCAGAATTAGATGCTTTAATGGAATTAGAAGGGAATTGGGGTGCAGTTAAACGCTATATTACCCAAGTCTTACAAGCCAGGGGTTTAGATGGAGTCCAGGCAGAAGAATTAGCTATTTTACCTGGCATGGATGAAATTTTCGGTTTAGTCAGAATGAAACGTCATTATGACGAAGGGGAATATGATGTTTTAATTATTGATTCTGCACCAACAGGCACCGCTTTACGCTTGTTGAGTTTACCAGAAGTAAGTGGCTGGTATATGCGAAGATTTTATAAGCCTTTACAACAGGTTTCAGTAGCTTTAAGACCTTTGGTAGAACCATTATTTAAGCCGATCGCTGGGTTTTCTTTACCCAATAAAGAAGTAATGGATGCACCCTATGAATTTTATGAGCAAATCGAAGCTTTGGAAAAAGTTTTAACTGATAATACTCAAACTTCGGTGCGATTAGTTACTAACCCTGAAAAAATGGTAATTAAAGAATCCCTCCGCGCCCATGCTTATTTGAGTTTATATAATGTAGCTACTGATTTAGTAGTCGCAAATCGCATTATTCCGGAAACAGTTACGGATCCGTTTTTCCAACGTTGGAAAGAAAATCAAACAGTATATCGTCAGGAAATTCACGATAATTTTACTCCTTTACCTATTAAGGAAGTACCTCTTTATTCTGAGGAAATGTGCGGTTTAGCTGCTTTGGATAGGCTAAAAGATACGTTGTATAAAGATGAAGATCCAACCCAAGTTTATTACAAAGAAACTACTGTTAGGGTAGTGCAGGATAAAAATCAATACAGTTTAGAATTGTATTTGCCAGGTATGCCGAAGGATAAAATCCAGTTAAGTAAAACAGGTGATGAGTTAAATATTAGAATTGGCAATCATCGTCGAAATTTAGTTTTACCCCAAGCTTTGGCAACTTTGCAACCAGCGGGAGCGAAAATGGAGGATGATTATTTAAAAATTCGCTTTGCTGATGCAGTCAAAGTTTAGGAGTTTTTAGCGATCGCCTCTAAAAAGCGATCGCTTTTTATATAAGATGCAAATTATTTATAGAATAGAGGCGATCGAATTTTTGGGATATACAATATCTACATTTCAGTTGAAATTATAATTTTTTATCCATTAAAATGCTATAGGATATTTATCGTAAAAAAAGCTCCTCAGCAATACTAAGGAGCTAAAAAGGTTAACAAAAATTCCAGAAAAACCTCTATTTAACTATCAATTACTGGGGCACGTAGAGGTTGTAAACCAACAGGATAAGTAGTAGAATTTTGGGTTAAAGTTGGAACAGCTTGTCGTAAACGCTCAGTTAGCTTAATAGTTGCAGCATCATACATCTGAGTTAAAATTTTAGGATACAAACCAATACCAATAATTGGTACTAACAGACAAGCAATGATGAATACTTCGCGAGGTTCTGCATCTATTAAAGCTTCATGTTCCACTAATTCTTTATTTTCTTGACCGTAGAAAATCTCCCGTAGCATTGATAGTAAATAAATGGGAGTTAAAATCACACCAATTGCAGCTAAAACAACTACAATTACCTTAAAAACAGGATTGTAAGCATCGCTAGTAGCAAAGCCAACAAATACCATTAATTCTGCGACAAAACCGCTCATACCTGGTAAAGCTAAAGACGCTAAAGAGCAAGCAGTCCACATAGCGAAAATCTTCCGCATTTTTTGTCCAACGCCGCCCATTTCATCTAACATTAAAGTATGAGTGCGATCGTAAGTTGCTCCTACTAAAAAGAATAAACTCGCTCCAATTAAACCATGAGAAACCATTTGTAACAATGCGCCGCTTAATCCTAAATCAGTAAAGGAAGCAATACCAATAGTTACAAAGCCCATGTGGGAAATTGAAGAATAGGCAATTTTGCGTTTGAGATTTCTTTGAGCAAAAGAAGTTAAAGCCGCATAGATAATATTTACTACACCTAAAATTACCAAGACAGGAGCAAATACAGCATGGGCTTCGGGTAACATACCTGCATTCATACGAATTAAGGCATAACCCCCCATTTTGAGGAGAATACCTGCTAGTAACATATGTACTGGTGCAGTAGCTTCTCCGTGAGCATCTGGTAGCCAAGTATGGAAAGGAATAATAGGTAATTTGACAGCGTAGGCTATTAAGAAAGCAGCATAAAGCCAGAATTGTAAGTTAAGGGCATAATCTTTAGCCGCGATCGCCCGCATATCAAAAGTTACCGTATCACCGTAAAACGCCATCGCTAAACTAGCAACTAAAATAAATAGCGATCCGCCTGCGGTATAAAGGATAAATTTAGTAGCTGCATACTGACGTTTTTTGCCACCCCAAATAGACAGCAACAAATACACCGGAATTAATTCTAATTCCCATGCCAGGAAAAACAGTAACATATCCTGCACGGCAAAAACGGCTATTTGACCGCCATACATTGCCAGGATTAAAAAATAAAACAGTCTAGGTTTGAGAGTTACGGGCCAAGCTGCCAAAGTTGCCAAAGTGGTCATAAAACCCGTGAGCAAAATTAATGGCATGGAAAGCCCATCCGCCCCCACTGACCAATTTAAATCTAATTGGGGTATCCAGGAGTAACTTTCAATTAGCTGTAAATTAGGATTGGAAAAATCGTAATCGGTATAAACGGTATAAACAATCAAAGCAAAATCAATCAGTCCCACAATTAGGGCATACCAGCGTACCGTTTTTCCATCCTTGTCGGGAATAAAGGGAATTAGCAGAGAAGCTGCTATGGGAAACAAAATTATAGTAGTCAGCCAGGGAAAATGCGCCATAAGCTTTAAAATTTGATCTTTATATCAATCCCTTTGCAGTTTACATCTCAGATATAAATTGTTAATCGATTCAAATGTAAGATTTAATATTCGTTGCATTTCGCAACTAATGGGCAAGCCTGGAAAAATTAGTCCAAAAATAATAATTCCCAGGCGTTTGCCTGGGAAATAGTAGTTATCAATTATGGGTCATTAGATGATTTAGTAGCGATCGCCTCATAGTTAACAGACAATAACAATCATCCATTAGCCACTTAATAGCCTAATGTGATGCCAGCCCCAACTAGATAACACTAAATAAAATCACCAAGCCCAAAACACCAGCAAACAGAATCAGGGCGTAAAATTGGGCGCGACCAGTTTCGATGTACTTTAAACCTTCGCCACTTAACAAAGTCACCAAACCGGTTAAATTTACCACACCATCCACCACTCGGAAATCTACTTCCATAACTTGGCGGGCAAGACGGCGGCTACCTTGGACGAAAACAGAATCATAAATTTCGTCAAAGTACCATTTATTGCGAGATAACTTGTAGAGTACTGGAATTTTAGCCGCAATAGCTGAAGCGTCAATTTTCTGACTCATATACATCAGGGAAGCCAGGGTAATACCAATTAAGGCTATACCAACTGAGCTACCGCCCATAATCAGAAATTCTGTCCAGTTAAATGCTTCTGCGTGTTCCACTAAATGGGTTACTTTTTCCCCCGCAGGATGAATAAATTCTTCAAAGTAATTATTGAAGGGCGTACCCACTAAGCCCACTAAAACAGAAGGAACTGCCAAAATCATTAAAGGCAGAGTCATAGTGATGGGTGATTCGTGGGGCGAATGGCTGTGATGATGGTCTTGAGAGTGGGCTGTTAATTCCTTGGGATTCATAGCCCCAGGGCCAAACACTGGGACGGTTGCGGCAAGAAATTCCCCATCTGTTGGGGCGTTTTCTGCCATGATTAAATTACGGATAGATGTATCGTTACCCCGGAATTTGCCTTCAAAGGTATTAAAATACATCCGAAACATATAAAAGGCAGTAATACCGGCAGTTAACCAACCTACCAGCCATAGAATAGGATTAGCTTGGAAAGTTAAACCCAGAATTTCATCTTTTGACCAGAAGCCGGCAAAAGGTGGAATACCACAAATTGCTAATGTCCCTACTAAAAAGGTGAAAGCAGTAATGGGCATATATTTGCGTAAACCGCCCATTAACCGCATATCTTGGGCTAGTATGGGGTCATGGCCAACTACTGCTTCCATACCGTGAATTACGGATCCGGAACCAAGGAAAAGCATAGCTTTAAAATAGGCGTGGGTCATTAGATGGAATAACCCGGCGCTATAGGCTCCTACTCCCATTGCCATTACCATGTATCCTAGCTGGGAAACGGTGGAGTAGGCTAATCCTTTTTTGATGTCGTTTTGGGTAATTGCGATCGAGGCGCCTAAGAAGGCGGTAAATGCCCCCGTCCAGGCGATCGCATTCATAGCTGTAGGAATATGCTCAAATACTGGATACATCCTAGCAATGAGAAATACTCCAGCAGCCACCATTGTTGCCGCATGGATTAATGCAGAAATTGGTGTTGGGCCTTCCATCGCATCTGGTAGCCAGACGTGCAATGGAAATTGCGCCGATTTAGCTACAGGCCCTAAAAATACCAAAATTGCTAATAAGGCGGCTAAACCCCCACTAATTACACCAGTATTTACTAATTCTTCTAGGCGAGAACCAATAATCTCGAAATCAAAGCTATTGGTTGCCCAATACAAGCCCAGTATTCCCAATAGCAAGCCAAAGTCACCGACTCGGTTAGTGACAAATGCTTTTTGGCAAGCATCGGCGGCGGCTTTGCGATCGTACCAGAAACCAATCAGTAAGTAAGAACACATACCGACCAGTTCCCAGAAAATATAAATTTGTACCAAGTTGGGACTAATTACCAAGCCCAACATGGAGGAACTAAATAAACTCAGATAGGCATAAAATCTGACATATCCATCATCATGAGCCATGTAACCATCGGTATAAATCATCACTAGGAAAGCTACCGTAGTGACGATGACCAACATTAGGGCGGTCAGATGGTCGATGGTATAGCCCATTTTCAGATGAAAATTCCCGGCAGCCGCCCATTCTAACATCCGGGTATAGGTTTCATGTCCTTGAATTTGACTCCACAGCAGGGCAAAGGATAGTACCATAGCTGCCCCAAGGAGGGAAACTATAAATATTGCATTTAACTGCCGGAGATTGTTTGTTGCCTTGTTGAATGAGATTAGGCCGAGGCCAACCACCATTGCCCCGACCAACGGCAGGACGGGAATCAGCCAGGCATACTGATATATCGGTTCCATTACTGAAGCCTACTTTAATATTTTTGAGAAAGTTAACAAAATTGTTTTTATTTTGACATACTTGGTAAAAAACATAGTTATATTTATAGTTATTTCAAATAAAGATGAGACACTATCTGGCACAATATTCACGGATA
>CAWUOF010000172.1:0-8149 GCA_963923765.1 uncultured bacterium
GATTCAATTGTTCATCATATTAATTTTTTGAAAATATAGCGCTGCACTTGCTTATTTTATGGTAAGTGTAAGCGTTTTTTTAGATTTTCAGCCGGTTCGTGAAACGGCCCTGGGGATGGAGTTGAGGAGTCTAACATTTAAGACTAAGATACCTTTAGAACAACAGATCTGCCCCGCCTTTTACCCGTGCTAGAGGTTCTACTGACCGAGGTAAACTGGGTAAGCGGATCAGAGTTTGTTCTGGGAATAAATCCCGATTAATTTCCTCATTAGCGTGATAACGGTTCTGCACGACATAACGTTGATAGACTCCCATTTTTTTCAAAGATGCTGTTAATCGAAGTTGTTCGGCAATAATGGCATCTTGGGCTTGCAGAACCCCAATAAATTCGGTATGTTGGGGGTCTTTTAATTTTTTCTGGGCTTGCATCACTTGCTGCCTTAAGGTTCGCAATCGTCCCATTAAATCTAAACGCCCTAATACATTTTGATACTTCATCCACAGCTTAAAAATCCAAGCTAACCAATCCCCTAAAGCTGTAGGCATTTCTAAAAAACGCAGGAGATGACCTGTCGGCGCCGTATCTAAAATAATCAGATCTTGTTGTTTCTGGTCTAATAAATCCATTACCGTTACTAACGATAACATTTCATCAATTCCAGGTAGGGATTGAGCCACAATTTGTCGCCAAGCTTCGGGAGTATAAGCTAGTTTGATGTCCCTGTCTTCTTTGGCATCGCCACTAATCATTTCTGCCAGTTCCCATAAATAATCATCCCGAAATTTTTCTAAAACGATATCGGCATCGACTTCTTGACCACTTAAATTGGCAGTTAATTGTTTAGGTTGATGTCCTAATTTTTCACCAAAGGCATCTCCTAAAGAATGGGCTGGATCAATAGAAATCATTCTAATTTTTTGGTCGGGATGACGATTTGCTAACGCCCAACCAATGGCAGCGGCAACAGTTGTTTTTCCGACCCCTCCCTTGCCACCAATGATAATGAGTTGGCGTTTGTCGTTGATAAAATCACTAAAACTGGGAAGAATTTTTGGCGGCCATTGAATGGGAGGTGGGGGAATAAATTCTACTTTTTCGAGAATTTCAATTTGACTTATGATGCGATCTAATGCTTCACTTCCCAGGGGTTCTGTTGTTTGTTGGGGAAGGGTAAAAATTGTGTCTTGACATGGAATTTTCAGGAATTTATCGAGGAGTTGCTGTTGCTCACTATAGCGATCTAAATTTTGATTGGGATCGGTTAAAATGCGATTAATAAATAAGCTGCCGCAGGGAATATTTAAGTGATGCAAACTATTGAGTAATCGTTCGGTTTCTAATAAACTCATCGGTTCCGCAATTGCCACAACTAAACAAAGAGTAAACTGGCTATCTTGCAGAAGTTGTTTGCCTTCAGTTAATTCTGATTTCATTTTGACTAAGAAATCATCAACATCATCGGCGTTGTAGGTTTTTGAGAAGGTTTGCGAAATAACACGATGTTTTTCTTGAAATAATTCTAAAGAATTTAAAATAATCTCTAAAAAGTCTTTAATTCCTAATAAATTTAAGGTATGACCAGAAGGGGCCATATCAACGACAATTCGATCTACAATTTTTTCGGTGAGTAATCGTTGAATTTCTAATAGCCCCATAATTTCATCTAAACCGGGCCAGTCTAAATCCCAAACAGGAGTTAAATCTTCTCCTTCAACAAAACTGCCCCGTTCTACTAAAAGTTCTAAAAATTTTCCGTATTTGGCTTTAAATTCTAAGAGTAATTTTCCCGCATCTAATGCCCTAACTTTTAAGTTGGGTAAGTCTTCTAGGGGTGATGCTTGATCACTGACTTGAGTTTCTAAGACATCCCCTAAAGAATGAGCGGGATCGGTTGATATTAATAGGATTTGTTCCTCTGGAAATAATTTAGCCCAACGGCGGGCAAATCCACAGGAAAGGGTAGTTTTTCCCACTCCTCCTTTGCCACTAAACATGACTAAATGTCGGGTGTCATAACGACTTAGAAAGTTGTTTACCAAGTTAAGGTTAGTCATAGATAAATTAAGTTAAGTAAAGTGATAGGGTGGAGAAACTTGCCCTAATTGCAAGTCCCACCTGGGGCAATCTTGTTGCCAATGCAAGACTTGCTCGATTAGTAAAGGTTCTTCTTGAAAATTGACTAAAAGATAAATTCGTGATTCTGTACCTGGAGCAGGAATAATAATTGTTGATGGATAGTTTTGGGTGACTACATGAACGAAATTTTGCCATTCTGAACTTTGCAGAATATAAAAATCTTGTTGGGCTTCATAGTGCTTTTTTTTTGCTAAAAAATATTGTCTTCCCCGGTTCTCAGAACACAGTACAGGCTCCTCTAGCTTACGGGGAATACATTTTAAAAGATATTCCCCTTTTCCCTCAAGTTGTTTAATTTTTTCTTGATATTCTTGGGCATTATAACGAAGATGAGTGAATAAATTTTCTGCCTCTAAAAAAGATGTGCCAAAACGTAAGGGTAAAATCGTTGTTTGCTGAAATAATTCGCAGATGACCCGATCATGGCATAAAACGGCTTGAATCAAGCATTCATCATCATTTTGTAAAGTGTCTAAACAGACTTCGGGTTCGACTAGGGCTGAGACATCACCAGCAGTTATCAGTAACACTGGATTAGCAATCCCAACAGGTAATTTTAAGCTTTCTGTTGGGGTTTTTAAAAAAGCGTAAGTGTATAAATTATACAATTTCATAGGGCTTACCAAATAAAAATTTTAGATTTTTTACAAATCTTTGTAGTAGAAAATTAAATTTATGTTTTAGTTTTTTTAAGAAAACCATGTATAACACCTAATTATCAGCTATAATATTATAAACTAATCTAGGAGATCTTATGACAAATAATCGTGTTAAAGGCCCGATAAAACCTAAAATTAGCACCATGCCTCGGAATAAATCTGAAGCATCTCAGCAACTTGAATTGTATAAGTTGATTACTGAAAAACAGCGCATCCAAAAAGAATTAAACTTGATGGAACAGCGACTGCAACAGTTAAAAAATCGTCTCACGGTTCTGAATAATCAAATCGGCATTACAGAACAGAGTATTCAAGATTTACGCCAAGCTAATCCCAGTATACCTAAAATGCTTCATCCTTCTAAACCGATTGCTCAGTCTTCTAATTTCCAACCTTTTTACCTGGAATATTAAAACTGAAGCCTGCGGGTTAAAGATGAGAATTTCTTTAATTCTTTACCTTGTAAAACCCGCTTTTTTAGGATAATGATAATAGAAAAAGAAATAATCCTATCTCTAGCTTGTATCAATCGATTAGATTATAAAAATGCAAGAGTAGGATTTTAATTCAACAATAATTTCTATCTTTTTCTACTCCT
The DNA here is from genome assembly GCA_963923765.1 of uncultured bacterium. Classification (GTDB taxonomy): domain Bacteria; phylum Cyanobacteriota; class Cyanobacteriia; order Cyanobacteriales; family CAWUOF01; genus CAWUOF01. The sequence goes on from CAWUOF010000172.1 coordinate 3,396, forward strand.
GAAAGGGAACAGGACATTGAGCCTAGTTTTCTACGGACTCTTCCTCTAAAGCCTGAATTTTTAATAAAAGTTCTTCTTCCTGAATTTCAAACTCTTCCTCGGAAATGTTGCCCATATCATAAGCCAGTTGTAATGATAATAATAATTTGTGCAAATTTTCAGTCTCATCATACTCCGCATTTGCACGTTCTTGAATTTTCTCCCCAATCCATATCAAACCACCAATCGGCCCCGTAACAGGAAAGCATAAAAGATCAAGAAACATAACTGATACTCTCCTTACATAAGTTGGGCAAAGGTATAGGGTGCGGTTAAATTGTTATAGCGAATTCGCAAGCGATCGCCAAACTTTTGGTCGATCGCTTCAACGTTTTGGCTAAATTCCGGTTCTTCATCCCAACAAATTAAATAAGCTGCATTGTAAATCATGTCATCAGTCATTGGATCGCTTTCGACCACCTCTTGAGCGCAATGATTTAATTGATCTCTAAAGACTTGAATAATGTCTTGTTTCCGTTGAAATACAGTGCCTTCAATGAGTTGACCTATATGGATAATTTCTTCCATTGTTAAGTTTTTACCCATCATTGCATCCCGTTGTTGCTTTAACTCAGGATTAGACTCTAAAGCTCTTTGTAATTCGGACTGGCTATCCCAAAAAATTTTAATGCTAACTTCTCGTTTGCCTGACAGTTTACTAAATAACTCTTTCAGTTGATTTTTATACGGGTTAATCAATTGTTCGATTACGGATTCCCAGGTTTTGACAACTAATCCAAACCGCAATGGAAGCAACGTCCGAAACCCTGCTTCCATCACACTTTCTAATACTTTTTCATGGCAAATTAAATACCGACGGGATGCCAAATACTTTTCTTTATGAGCAACCGAGTAGAGAAAACTAAAACCGTCAATCACCTCACTGTGAACTGGCTCATTATCAATCCCTGACAAAACTATTTTCTCTGGAATATGATCGGCAAATATTCCATATAAATACAGACCAACTGCCATAAGTATTCTCCCCAATTAAACCTGCTGAGAAGTTAAAACCAAACGAAGTTTTAGATGAATTAAATCAAGCTTTGCTAAACCTAAATCAACATTTCCTTCAACAACAACTCCTGTATTTAACAGTCGATCCACCAATTCCAATACGGAAGGACTGGTACTATCTTTTCCAGGGTAATAACTCCCAGGCTCAGGTAAAAGACTACCAAATTCTCCCAGATTGACATTTAAATCCTTCGGATCCACTTCAAAAAGTTCACATAAATGGAGAATTTGTTCTTGTAATTTTTGAATACTTTCTGCTGCTTTATCTAACTCAGAATCACTGAGAATTCCGCCTTCCATCCGGCGAATGATTTGGGCTTCGAGCAATTGGCGTACCAGTTCCACAACAGTTAATAGTAAAGGTGCTAAACCAGCTTTACTATTACTTTCTGGACGGGTCATCAAAGGCTCATTAGCAGAATCATAAGGTGTACAAACAAGTGTCATGATCGCAGTTAGTGAATCAGTTTTTGACGATGAATATCAAGTGTGGAACTTCGCCCACTTGATATTTTATCTAATGTGAAATGACGTAATCCCCCCTCTAACCGATTATAACTCAAGCTGGGAATTTTCTGGCTTTTCGGAATGTGCTTCATCGTTCGGACTGAGATCATGGCTTTCTACTGCGATCAATTGGGTTAAGGATTTTAAAGCTTGAAGTTCTGCTTCTAAGGTTTGGAGTCGGTTTGAAAGTTCCTGATTTTCTGCTAATAAAGCTTGAGATTGGCTATGGAGATAGGGATCACCCTCCCACCAATTAATTCCCATTTCCCGTGCTTTATCAACAGAGGCAATTAACAACCGAATGCGGATATGCAAAAGCTCAGTAGAGGCGATAGAAACAGAAATATCGCCTGCAATCACAATTCCTTTATCTAAAACTCGTTCAAGGATATCCGCCAAACTCGAACCTTGAGTTGCCGTTGTCAAGGATTTATTTGAGTGGGTTTTGATCGAGCTAGCAAAAGAGGAAGAAGTCACGGTTGGTTTCACTCAAAAAGAATATAAAACTGGTCTTGTTTTTTCAGCAAGTTCTTTTGCAGTAAAGAACGAATCGCTTTTTCTGCTTGATTTTGCTTAAGGTTTAAATTTTTGTAAATTTCATGAAAGCTGGCTTTTTGGGTTTGCTCCAAATAATCATAGATTTTCTGTTCATGTTCCTTCAAAAGATCATCTTGAGGAGGTAACGCACTGGCATCTGGACTATCGGTTGTCTGTACAACGGGTAAGGATTCTTCCGTCGGATCGCCGTTGAGAATTTCCCATAAAATGGTTGTCGATTGATCGATAGATAAATTCGTGCGTGGTAACAGAACATCTGCACAAATATCGCGGAAATCTGCATGATCGGGGGTAGCTACAATATCGTGTTCGGCGCAGACTTTGGCAATCATTAAACAAGAGCGCAAACCTGACATTTTTTCAGCCGCAGTTCTCAAACGGAAGGTTTTGACGAGGTTGACAATAAATAACGCATCTTCTCGAGAAATTCCTGTTTTTTGGGCGAGAATTTCTGTCTGAGTCAGTTCATCCGGTTCAGGCATATTAATGGTTACCAACCGATCCATTAAGGCATCTTGGGTAGCATGAACCCCACAATATTCTTCTGGGTTGGAGGTAAAAATTGCCCGAAATTGAGAATGGACTTGCAGGTACTCGGGTTGATTACTACTCGGTGGCAGGGTCAGGATTTTTTCTTCTAAGGCAGAGAGTAAAACGTTGTTGACTTCGGGTCGAGAACGGTTAAACTCGTCATAAACTAAGGTAAATCCTTCTCGACAAGCCATTGTCAATCGAGAGTCCACCCAATTGTGTTTGAGTTCGTCCTCAACTTTGAGGACGCTGTGGATATAGTTATCCATCAGTTTTTTGTGGGTATAACCAGACTGACTACCAATTAAATCGGAACTGGTAAAGTCATCATCTCCGAAAATTAGCATTACGGGTCTGGTTAAACAATTAGCCAGATGCATCGCCAGTGTGGTTTTCCCGGTTCCTGCCGGCCCCCGTAGATGAATGGAAAAACCAGAGTGCAAGTAACGTAAGGCCCGGACTGTAATTTGATGAATCGAAGGCGTAACGACAAATTGACCAGGGCGAACGCGGAGGACGGATCTTCTTGGTTGAGGTTCAGCAACTGTCATGGTAAAAATTTAGTAAACGTTAATAAATCTGAGAATTTTGATTAAGTAAAGTTGACAAACTGATAAAAGATGTGCTAGATTATGATTACAGTAATATATTTAGTTACCTAAACTACAGATTTCACGAAAGCTGTTGGCGGCCCGACTAACCGTCATTGCCTGCTAAGGGTAGTAGGTGACTAGCCCTTATTTTTCAGGAATCCTGAATCCGTAAGGACAGGAATTCTACTTTTCAATTGATTTGAGGAAGTCAATTGAAGTAGGATTAGTCAAGGCCAGTGTACGATCTAAAACTCATTGTTGTATTTCAATAATAACCCTCTAGTTTAGCTGTGAAAAGCAACTAGAGGGTTTTTTTTCACTCTAGGCTTGAGTGGGGTTAAAATTAACCGGGAAAATTACTTTCCAAAAATATAAATAGACAACTCTTTACGAAATTTACGCAAATCTTCTTTTTGCTCTTTCGCTTGGGCTAAACGTTGTTTTTGGGTAGTTGTTAAAAACTGACGGTTTTCTTGTTGCAATTTTTTGTGAAATTGGCGCAGAAAAGCCGCTTGTTTTTTCGCTTGAGATAGACGCAGTTTTTGGGTAGCTGCTAAGAACACGCTGTTTTCTTTTTGCACTTTTCTGTGAAACTGGCGCAGGAAGACCGCTTGTTCCTCAGCTTGCTGTAGCCTTTTAGTTTTGGCATCCGACAGAAAAGCTTGAGTCTCTTTACAGATCTCAGCTACTTCTTCAGCAATTGATAAACGCTCCTGTCGGAATTTTTCCATGAGAGCAGGCATGGGGTTCTCCTCAATAACACTAGATCATGGATTCACCCCAATCAACAGTCGAGGTATTTACAGTGATCGGGGAATACACAGTAAGAATAACTGCTTTTTTTTCCTTCGTGTAGGGATTTCCCGAAACTGAGTGATTTCAAGAAAAGCAGACACCAATTAAGAATCTTAAGATTCTTCAACGCAAGATTGAAGAATCTATTTTATTAATTCTTAGGCAGGAACAGCAGCAGATTGAGTCAGGCCAACAGCTTCAGCGTATTTCAGGTAGGTTTCGACAGAAGCAATAACGACACGAGCTTCAACAGCTAATAACTCAATTCCTACTAAAGAGACGCGTGCCCAAGCGTCAATAACGATACCTTTGTCAAGAATCCGGTCAATAACTTCAGCTAAACTAGAGGAAGAATTTGTTTTTTCGACTGCCATGATTTTGTACCTTTTTACTCATTGTTGTTTGGGCTTGGGATTTGGCTTTTTGCTTTTGCCTTGTCCCTCGCACATAAGAAAGCTTACCAAGTACCTTTGGATTTTGTCAATAGATAAAAATGTTATGTTTTATTTCAGGATATTATTATGTTTTGTTGCAAAAATTAAGTATTTGGGAGGTTATTACGGATGTTAGTGTCAAAATTCAGTAAAATTACGTGAAACCTACAGGGATGTTTCACGAACCGGCTGAAAATCTAAATAAATGTCTATAGTTACCATAAGATAAGCAAGTGCAGCGCTATATTTTCAAAAAATTAATATGATGAACAATTGAATC
>CAWUOF010000173.1:0-8146 GCA_963923765.1 uncultured bacterium
CACAAGGAGTATCGTCGGCAGCGTCAGATGTGTATAAGAGACAGGCTAAATATGCGATCGATTAATTTTATATAACCTGAAATTTTTTATTTCTGCTAAATACTACAGCTTAATTGTTTATATTTCAGTTAATTTATTTACATAAAACGCTACCTACAAACCACCAACCGCCTCTATAACATCGCTACTGACTTGGATCAGTTTATTTTTATTTTTGCCAGCTATAGAACAGGGTAATAGAAAAACAATTTTAACAGGTAAAATCTATTAATCCTGATCAATAGGAATAATTTTACCTACACCATCACATTAATAAAATTAATGTTAGGTGTAGGAGAATTTATAAACGCAGATATTCTAAAATACCACGAACAATAGCGGCGGCCATTTGGCTACGATAGGTAGGATTTGACAATCTAGCAGCATCATCACGACCAGTAACAAAGCCAACTTCCACTAAAGTTGCTGGCATAGAAGTACGTCGAAGGACATAGAAATTAGCAAATCTAACTCGGCGATCGGGAATACCAGTACTTTGGAGAATATTATTATGAATAATGCGGGCTAAATTTTTACCACTTTCCGAATAATAATAAGTTTCCAAACCACTAATATCCGGACGAGTCATATCAATAGCATTAGCATGAATGCTAACAAATATAGTAGCATTTACCCGATCGGCTAATTGTACTCGTGGGGCTAAATCTATTTCCCGATCATCTTGACGAGTTAAAATTGCCTGTACGCCCTTTTGTTCCAATTGATTAGTAACTTGTTGGGCAATATCAAGTACAATTTCCTTTTCTTGGATATTACCAATACCGATCGCCCCCGGATCTTTGCCTCCATGTCCCGGATCCACCACCACTACAAATCGCCCATTACGAGGTCGATTTATTTCATTAGGCAGAGGTCGATTATTCGGTGGTAAAGGGCGGGAACCATTATCAGGTGGTACAGTAGCAGTATTAGAACGTGGTAATTCTAATTGTAAAATATTATTACTGGGCTGATTTAACTGGCCCATTTCCACCCCAATAGCAGGTTGAACAAAAATAGTTGTAGTTTGGGCATCTTGTTGATTAACACGCACCGAGACAATAGTGCCCCCAGTGCTAGTTATTAATCTTCTCACCCAAGTAGCGACACGAGAGCCAGGAATAGTGATGCGGTAACTTCCAGAAGCTGCATCCCAGTTACTATTATAAGTAATGGCTTGATTTGCCTGTACCAGTAATTGTGTACCAGCATTATTTATTTGCACTGATTCAATAGTAGCTAACTCCTGACGAGGGGGATTAGAGGGAGTTTCGGGATTATTAGCAGATGGAGTACCTGGTAAAAGAACTATACCGCCCAAATTACTAAAAGAAGCTTGCCAATCGGGGCTATTTTGATCAACCTGTAAAACAATTCTAGCAACTGGTGGGGAAGTTTGGACTTGACTAAACTGGATGCGACTTACGCCATGTTTATTAACAGAGAATGTTTGAGAGCGTAATAATTGAGAAAGATTAGCACCCCGGAGATCTACAGTAATAGAATTGCGATCGCGACTACGAAAAGATACTATTTCTGGAGAATTACCAGTAGTACGGAGGAAAAAACCATCCTGAGTTGTGATGAGATTTTGCACAACAGCAGCAGACTGGGACTGGTCAGGGATAGGGGTAACTGGGGGCAAAGGAGTGGGAGATAGGGGAGGATTTCCTGATGTATTTTGAATAGGAGGTAATTGGACAATCCATTCTCTAGGGGAAATACCCTTAAATTGTACTTGTTGGGGGTCGAGGGTGTAACCGGGATTTAATTCAACTACCAGACGAGTTATATTGTATTCAAACTGTGCCACTCGGATCGATCGGATTGCGCCACCTACAGCCTGATTCCGGAGGGGATTGCCCACCGTTACACCAGGTAAATCGATAACTAAGCGAGTTGGGTTAAAAATTAATTGTGCCTTGGGCTGAACATTGCCATCAGTTGTAAAACTTAGCTGATTGCGATTAGCATCAAAACGCCAAAATAGGAGTCTTGCGGCTTCAGCAGGAGATGTTAATAAAAATATACCCAGAAAACTGGATAGTAACCACCAATAAAATTTCACAGTTATTTTACCTGATTATTTTTTTTCCCCACTATAAATGGGGACATTTTCGTTACCCTTATATTGGCCTTGACTAGCGATCGCTACCCAAGCATATCGCGATAATTTAACATTTTTTTCTGAAATATTGATAATCCTTGATATTTAATGTTTGTAGCTTAAAAATTTGCCATGATTATAGGGAATAGCAGTTAATAACCTCCATAAAAAACCGATTTTATACCATAAATTCCTCTAGTTGTCAACTAGATATCTAGGCTTAAAATCGGTTTTTACATATTTTTGGAGTAATTCCTAAAATTAACTACTGAAACTGGGAATAAGGATAAATATTTTAAGAAATTTCAACATTTTAAGCAGCATTTTGGCGATACCACTCGATGGTATTTTTCAATCCTTGCTTAAATTCCACTGCCGCAGTAAACCCAAATTTTTCCTTAGCCCGTTGCGTATCTAAACAACGGCGAGGTTGTCCATTTGGCTTATCAGTTTCCCAGACAATTTCTCCTGTAAAATTCATTAACTCACAAATTGTTTCCACCAAATCACGAATAGTAATTTCCGCATTAGTTCCCAGATTCACCGGTTCGGAATCATTGTAATATTGGGTAGCCATAACAATTCCCCTAGCAGCATCATCAACATAGAGAAATTCACGACTAGGACTACCATCACCCCACACAGGTAATTGTTTATCTCCCCGTTGTTGGGCTTCGTAAACTTTCCGAATTAGGGCAGGAATAACATGGGAACTCTTAGGATCGAAGTTATCTGCTGGACCATATAAATTAACTGGTAGCAAATAAACACCATTAAAACCGTATTGTTGACGATAAGATTGCAGTTGTACTAATAAGGCTTTTTTGGCTATACCGTAGGGAGCATTAGTTTCTTCAGGATAACCGTTCCAAAGGTCATCTTCTTTGAAGGGTACGGGAGTAAATTTAGGATAGGCACAAATAGTACCAACACAGACAAATTTTTCGACTCCAGCTTGATAAGCGGCGTGGATAAGCTGGGTACCCATCATTAAATTATCATAAAATAATTCGGCTGGTTTGGCTTGATTTAAACCAATTCCGCCGACGTGAGCTGCTAGGTGAATGATAATATCTTGTTGTTGGGAAATACGCTGACATACTTCCATCGATCGCAGATCATTTTCTCGCGATCGAGGGATAGTAATTTTATTAACATCTGCTCCAGCTTCGGCTAAAAATTCTATGACTTTGTTACCGAGAAACCCCGCTCCACCTGTGACGACAATTCGTTTGTTACTTAAATCTAATTTTTCCATGCTGTTATCCTTGATTACTGTTAAAAATTATCTAGCGATCGAGATTTATTTGTGATGAGGAGAAGTCAAAAATTAAAACTTCAATTTTTTACAATCTCTTTTAACTTTTGTCTTCTCGTTGGCAATACCTCGATCGAACTTTAATCAGGCATACTACCTACATTTTGCCGAATATAGGCTTGATCTACAGCGTGGACACCATTTCCTTGTGGTAATTCAATTCCCAATGCTTCCAGATCTGCATCTACCATTAAATGTACTAATTCTGTAAAAGTTACAGAAGGTTTCCAACCTAATTTTTGTTGAGCTTTAGTTGGATCTCCAATCAGTAATTCTACCTCGGCTGGACGTAAATAACGTTCATCAAATTCGACAAAATCCTGCCAATTTAGATTTACATATTTAAAAGAAATATCTAAAAACTCACGGATGGAATGAGTTTCACCAGTAGCAACAACATAATCATCGGCAGTATCTTGTTGCAACATTAACCACATAGCTTGTACATAATCTTTAGCATAACCCCAGTCCCGTTTTGCATCCAGATTACCTAAATAAAGTTTTTTCTGTTTACCAGCAACAATACGTGCTATAGCACGAGTAATTTTTCTAGTTACAAAAGTTTCACCTCGGCGCGGACTTTCGTGGTTAAATAATATACCATTACAAGCAAACAATCCATAACTTTCGCGGTAATTTACTGTTTGCCAATGGGAATAAACTTTAGCACAAGCATAAGGGCTTCTAGGATAAAATGGTGTGGTTTCTTTTTGGGGAATTTCCTGTACTAAGCCAAACATTTCTGAAGAGCCGGCTTGATAGAAACGTACTTCTATACCTGTACGTTGTTGATAGTCTCGAATTGCTTCTAGTAGCCGTAAGGTACCCATACCTACAGCATCAACTGTATATTCTGGGGAGTCAAAACTAACTCTAACGTGAGATTGCGCTCCTAAATTATAGATTTCTACTGGTTGGACTAATTCTAAAATCCGGCGTAGTGTTGTACCATCTGTTAAGTCGCCATAGTGTAGAAATAATCGCGCTTCTTCATTGTGGGGGTCTACATAAATATGATCTATGCGATCGGTATTAAATGTAGAAGTACGGCGAATAATTCCGTGTACTTCATATCCTTTTTCTAACAAAAATTCACTTAGATAAGAGCCATCTTGCCCCGTAATACCAGTAATTAGCGCTCGCTTCCGTTCAGTCATTTGAAATATTCCTTATTAGTGTTTATTTTCCTAGCGGGAGGCTATAATTTTTGAGTTTGGGTGTTAGATCAAACAGCCAGAAATATTAACTACTTGGTGTTTTATTCCAAGTGGCGAATTTTCCCGCCCGCACAGAAAATGTCTAATTTACTTCCTACGTTAACCCGAAATATCCGGAAAAATATCAAGAAAGTATGTGTTTTGTGTAAAGAAATTTTATATTTATATTTACTGTCCATGCCCTGGGGAAAATTTGGCTAATTATCTGTGTATAAGGCGATCGCATCCTATAACAAGCAAGGCTAGTCTAAAAAACAGACTAGCCTTTTCTGAAAATTTTTACAAATTGGACATTTTCTGGCATTGGTGGTTAGTATTTGCAATTGTAAGCCAGATTTATCAATGATTAAAATAGGTGAATTAGGCGCGATCATCAAAAATTAGTATCATCTTGCCCCTAAATTTTTCCTTTAATAAGCACCATTATTTTTGGGAAAAATTACTACACCTATTGTTTTGACAATAATCCACAAATCAATCCATAAGTTTCTGAAATTGACATAATAAATATCCATCTGAATTCGCAGATGATAAGGAACATCATTGCGCCCAGAAACTTGCCATAGTCCTGTAATTCCAGGGCGAATTGTCAGAACTTTATCAATATGTCGGCCATATTTTGGCAATTCTTCGACTACTAAAGGTCTAGGCCCAACAACACTCATGTCTCCTTTTAAAACATTCCAAAACTGAGGAAACTCATCTAAACTCGTAATTCGTAAAAAACGACCAATCCAGGTAATTCTGGGGTCGTGTTTTAACTTGAAATTATTTTCAAATTCTTGACGCAAATTTGGGCAGCTTTCCATCATTTCTAGCAGCACCGCATCTGCATTTTCTACCATTGTTCTGAATTTAATACACCCAAAGGTTTTCCGATTTTTGCCTACCCGCTCTTGCACATAAAAAATTGGGCCTGGTGAGCTTAGGGCAATCAGCAGAGCCAATAATAAATAAACTGGGGAAAAAACAATCAGAACCGAGAGAGAAAATACGATATCAAACAGCCGCTTTATAAAGTTTGCGTTTATAGTTTGTAGGGGCTGATTTTTGGTTTTTGGGCTTCTAAGCACAAGGGGCTGGAAGCTACGCTTCAGTAAAGCCCGTAACACCTTGCCGGAGAGGAGTTGGCTTTCGGCAGTCATTTTATTCCTTCACTTCACACCACACACAGTCCCCATGATAAAGCCAGGGACGCTTTTTAGAAAGAAACTTGTTCTCTGAAATTAGAAAACCTACTTTTAGGTTTAACCTAAATTTGGGAATAAGAATTCCTGAGAACAGCGATCGACAAAGTTTAGATAACGCTTATCAAAGATTTTAGAGTCAAATAAAGCTGCCTGCGATCGCGCCTTTTCTGGATTAAACATCCTTTGACACTCCTCAAACTTCTCTACTGCCTCTATTACAGCATCTAAATTTTGTTTTTCAAAAAATAAGCCGGTTCCCCCATCAGGATATTGGCGAATATCCTTGACTGTTTCCATTGCCCCACCTCCACCATAAGCAATTACAGGTGTGCCACAAGCTTGGGCCTCTACTAAGGCTATGCCAAAATCCTCACAGGCTGCATATATAAACGCCTTGGCTTTGGCCATATATTTTTCTACTACTTCAGAAGGTTGCCATCCGAGCAATTGCACGTTTGGCTTGGCCAGTTCTCGTAGGCTTTTTAATTCTGGGCCTTTGCCAATTACAACTAGCGATCGTCCCAGTTTGTTAAAAGCTTTTACGATTAAAGATACCTGCTTGTAACTTACTAGCCGGGAAACTGTCAAGTAAAAGTCTTCTTTTTCGGCTGCAAAGGTAAATCTTTCTGTATTTACTGGTGGATAAATCACCTCTGCCGATCGCCTGTAGCAACGCCATATCCTCCTTGCTGTATGCTCAGAATTAGCAATAAAATAATCAACCCTATTGGCTGATGTGACATCCCATTGCCGCAACCGATGGAGCAGATACCGCGTCAAAATGCCTTGTACCCCCTTGCCAGCTAAACTGCTATGCAAATAATCAAAAGTTAAATCCCAGGCATATCGCATTGGCGTATGGCAGTAACAAATATGCAATTGCTGTGGACTGGTTAATACTCCTTTTGCTACTGCGTGGGAAGAAGATAAAATTACGTTATATGACCGCAAATCTAATTGTTCAATGGCCAATGGCAGTAGCGGCAAATATTTCTGCACCCCCTGGCGGGCCAAGGGAAAATGTTGCAAAAATGTTGTGCCTATGGCTCTTTTGAATAGATAACTCTCTGGGTTTGTCGATTCAAAGTCAATTAGCGCATATACATCTGCATCTGTGATAATATTCTGCAAGATTTCTTGCACTACTAACTCTGACCCGCCACTTGCCTTGGGTGTTAACCATTCATGGACTAAAGCATACTTTAATTGCACGATTTCTAGCTGCTACTTAATTAAGTTTTTAGTATTTTCTCAACATAAAATACTGTTTTAACATTTTGTTAGTCAAAATTAAATGTCTAAACAGGTAAATTTAAATAAATATTTATATAATATTACATTGGTTTTTGCTATCCTTCAACCCAACATAACCTTATCAATTCCAAATTAATTAAATTTTTTATCTACTCTATTTTTATATTTTGGGATTTAAATTTTGATTAGCACTGCCCTTTACCTAACCTATACTTTGCTATTTACTTTGTATTTTAAAAAACTCTAATCATTGTCTATTATTTATTTCTTTTTTTTACCCAGATAATTACTAACAAAAATAACAAAAATTGCATCATAATAATACTAGGACCAGAAGCTAAATTTAATATCCCTGATATCATCATCCCCACTAAAGCTGTTATCGCCCCTATTATTATTGATATTATTAAAAATCGGGAAAACTGATGGCTAACTAATTTGGCAGTGGAAGCTGGAATAACTAAAAATGCATTTACTAATAACACTCCTACTGCTTTAATAGATACCGCAACGGCTAAGGAAAGTAATACTATAAATAAATAACGATACAGTCTTACAGGAATTCCCTGGACTTGGGCTACTGCTGGATTTAAGGTTAATAAAATTTGTTGCTGTAAAGTTGTCAGTAAAAATATAGCAGATATTAATAATAATAAAAAAATTAATCCTATATCGTAAATATCAATAGCTAGAATATCTCCAAATAATACTGCCATTAAATTTGCCCGATAACCCCGAATAAAATTACTCAGAATAATACCGATCGCCAAGGCTGCGGATACTGCTATACTAAATGCACTATCACTCCCTATATCTGTTTGTTCAATTAAATATAATACACTCAATCCAAATAAAATAGTAAAAGGTAATAACGTCCAAGTTGGATTTATTTGCAGTAATACTCCTAAAACTACACCCACTAAAGCAGCATGACCTACTGCATGACTAAAAAATGATAATTGTCTCAGGGTGACAAAACAACCTAATAAGCCGCCTAATATTCCCATGAGAATACCACCGA
>CAWUOF010000174.1:0-8145 GCA_963923765.1 uncultured bacterium
ATTTAATAGGAATTTCCTATTTTTTACTTTTCACTTTTCACTTTTCACTTTTTGCTTTTCACTTTTTCCTCTGCCATAACCCCCATGCCCCATGACCCTATCCAAATTTCTAACCTTCTTGATTAATGAAGGGCAACAATGCCACGAGGCGTGCCCGTTTGATGGCTAGAGTTAAATCTCTTTGTTGTTTAGCGGTGAGACCTGTAATGCGACGAGGCAGAATTTTCCCCCGTTCGGTGATAAATTTGCGAAGTAAATCGACATCTTTGTAGTCGATCGGTTCATCAGGTTTAATGGGAGAAAGACGTTTGCGATAGTAACTCATTGGTGCTTTTTAGTTGCTAATGATTTAGTATTTGCTAGTAAATAAATTGGATGAAAAAGTCAGAAGTCAGAAGATAGAATTAACTATTTTTAGTTTTTCTGTCTTCTGCTGGTGTAGCCTGACTTAATGTCCCATTTAGCTACTTAATTTCTTTGTGGACAGTGTGTTTATTACAATGGGGGCAGAATTTTTTTAGTTCTAGCCTTGCAGTGGTGTTGCGGCGGTTTTTGGTAGTTGTGTACCGGGAAACACCCGCCGATCGCTTATTGGTATTAGTGCGACACTCGGTACATTCCAAGGTCACTATGATACGGACGCCCTTAGCCATAATTCTACTATTTCAATAATTTAAGGGACAGACTAATTTAGACACAGATATCTATCGTCTCACAAAACGGTTAACCTGATCAAGCCATTTTTTTACTTTTAGATCTAGGGAGTATCCGCGTCGAGTTTGTACCATCACTGTCCCAGCTATGCGATCGTGAAATGCTTGGCGTAATTCTTCATCGACAAAAGCAGTGCTACAGTCTGCTAATAAAGGCAGTGTCAAGATTAAAGGTGCTGCATATCCAGCCCAAATACTCGTGCTGCCTGCTATGGCTAAATAAGCACACAGCCCTATAATTCCTTCTCTTTTTAATAATTCTTCATATCCTGGGGTTTTACCAAATCTTATTTCTACGATTTTGATATCTAAAGCCCAACGTCCTAAACTTTGTCCCCGATTTTGAATTACTAGTACTACTCGCAGTAATAGCCATAAACACATAAATAAAAATAATTGAGAAAATCTTTCTGGAAAAGTAAAACTAATCATCCATACGGGTACAGCATCGATAAAAGTGGCCAAGCCTCGCCGCCAAATCGGGACTCTGGGCAAGCGGATGTTTGGTCTTTCACTAAACATAGGCATTTAAGATTTATTTCCATTTCTATCATGGCACGATCGGGCCGGGAAATGATCATCCCGCGATCGCGTTGTTATATCAAGACAACCACAATACTTCCCTTTTCATCCGTCATCATACCCATTTTGTGCCAGCTATTTAAATACATAACAGTTTAGATATATTTAATTATTAAATATTGTTAAGCAATGTTGTTAAATAATCCTCAAAAATCTAAATAAGAAATAAGTTCTAAGGCATCATTACAAGTAAAAGCATTCATTACATATATAAAGAGGTTCCCAAAGTGCAGCTAAAAGTGGCTACAAAACGGGCAACAGGCGCTTATGCCTTACTTGACAGTTTAAAAAAACATGGAGTCAAACACATATTTGGCTATCCGGGCGGCGCTATTTTGCCCATTTATGATGAAATATATCGCTTTGAAGCTGCTGGAGATATCCAGCACATCATGGTTAGACATGAGCAAGGAGCGGCCCATGCAGCCGATGGCTATGCTCGCGCTACAGGTAAAGTGGGTGTTTGTTTTGGAACATCCGGCCCAGGCGCTACTAATTTAGTTACAGGTATTGCTACGGCACAGCTAGATTCTATTCCCATTGTCGCAATTACAGGTCAGGTAGCAAGACCATATATAGGCACTGATGCATTTCAAGAAATAGATATCTATGGCATTACCCTGCCGATCGTTAAACATTCCTATGTGGTGAGAGATCCGAAGGATATGGCCAGAATTGTGGCGGAAGCTTTCCACATTGCGAGTACGGGTCGCCCAGGGCCGGTGTTAATTGATGTTCCCAAAGATGTCGGTTTAGAAGAATTTGATTATATACCTGTAGAACCAGGTTCGGTGAAACTGCCGGGATACCGTCCCACTGTTAAGGGCAATCCTCGTCAAATTAACCAAGCAATTAATCTGATTCGAGAAGCGCAGCGTCCTTTATTGTATGTCGGTGGTGGCGCGATCGCTGCTAACGCTCATAAAGAAATTCGTGAACTAGCCCAATTATTTAACATCCCGGTCACTACTACCCTAATGGGTAAAGGTGCTTTTGACGAACATCATCCCCTATCCCTGGGAATGTTAGGAATGCATGGCACCGCTTATGCTAATTTTGCGGTGACAGATTGTGATTTGTTGATTGCTGTTGGCGCCCGTTTTGACGATCGCGTTACTGGCAAATTAGATGAGTTTGCCTCTCGCGCTAAAGTTATTCACATAGACGTTGACCCCGCCGAAGTTGGTAAAAATCGTACTCCCGAAGTGCCTATAGTCGGTGATGTGCGCCAAGTTTTAATTGACTTGTTGCGTCGCTGCCATGAAATGGGTGATTTAGTAGTTCCCCACCAAACTCAAGCCTGGTTAGAACGTATTAATCGTTGGCGCGAAGATTATCCTTTAGTAGTACCTCATTATCCCGATATTCTCTCTCCCCAAGAAGTAATCGTTGAATTAGCTCGTCAAGCCCCCCATGCCTACTACACTACTGATGTAGGTCAACACCAAATGTGGGCGGCACAATTCTTGAATAATGGCCCTCGTCGCTGGATTTCTAGCGCGGGTTTGGGTACAATGGGCTTTGGTATGCCGGCAGCTCTTGGTGCTAAATTAGCTCTGCCTGATGAAGAGGTAATTTGTGTTGCTGGTGATGCCAGCTTTATGATGAATGTGCAAGAGCTTGGTACCCTTTCTCAGTACAATATTAATATTAAGACTGTAATTGTTAATAATGGCTGGCAAGGTATGGTGCGTCAATGGCAAGAAACTTTCTATGAAGGACGCTATGAAGCATCTAATATGCAAGCTGGTATGCCTAATTTTGTGGCGTTAGCTAATGCTTTTGGTATTAAAGGCATACAAGTTAATCAGCATGATGAATTGGCAGATGCGATCGCACAAATGCGTGCCCATGAAGGCCCGGTATTGCTGAATGTTAATGTTCGTCGTGATGAAAATTGCTACCCAATGGTAGCTCCTGGTAAGCGTAATGATCAAATGATTGGTTTGCCAGATATTAAGAATCTCCAAACAGCGGCAGAGTTGATTTATTGTAATAGCTGCGGTGCAAAAAATGTAGCTAGTAATCATTTCTGTCCAGAGTGTGGCTCTAAACTGTAATTGTTTATAGTTTCTGCACAGAAATCGCCTTTTCTGATGTTATTTAGGAAAGGCGATTTTATTAGGTTTATTTGCTTGTATATCTGTTACCAACAGAAACCAATATTTTTTTTTGAGGATTAAGAATATCAAGGGCAATGATAAATAAACCAGGGCTAGAAACCCAGTTTTTTTAAAAAACCGGGTTTGATGTTAAAATGTTATTATCTTCCTTTTCATGTATAAGCTTAATCAATAAAAGGTACAATGAACTTAACTACTACTCCATACAAATATATAGAACTGAATGAAAACAGAGTTCCCTACATTGCGGGAACAACCATGAAAGTTATTGAATTAATTTCTGGTCATTTAACTTTTGGCTGGAGTCCCGAAGAAATTAAATTTCAACATCCCTATTTAAGTATGAGTCAAATTTATTCAGCATTAGCTTATTATTGGGATAATAAAGAAGAACTAGATGCTGATATTCTGCAACGATTTGAGAGAGTTGAAAGGTTACGTCAAGAAGCTGGCGAATCCGCTTTAGTGAAAAAACTTCGTACTCAGGGGCTAATTAAATGACCATAGCCCTTTACATGGATGAACACGTTCGTCGAGCAATTACCAATGGTTTAAAATTAAGAGGTATAGATGTTATTACAGTACAAGAAGATGGAAAAACAGGCGCTCCTGATCCAATTTTAATTGATCGTGCCACCGCAATTAATCGCGTTATCTTTACCCAAGATGATGATTTTTTAGTAATAGCAAACCATCGTCAAAAAGAGGGAATAAAATTTAGTGGAGTGATTTATGGCCATCAACAGTATGTAACTGTTGGTGAATGTGTGCGGGATTTAGAAATCATTGCCAAAGCTAGTGAACTAGAAGATCTATTTAACCAAGTTCAATACCTACCTTTGTAATTAACCTTTACATGATTACCTTACAGTAATGACATCGTAACAATTTTTATAAACTGGCTTTCTTTTACCCATTTACAATAATTATAACAGTTGTCATTATTAAGATTATATATTGATTAACCTTTAATTATTTGCGGTTATCCTGGCCTTTTAATTATAGTCATTCCAAATAAAATAGAAACATGATATGGTAAAAATAAAAAATTCATTATTCATTAATAATTTTTCGCTATGACTTATAGTATTGATTTTAAAAAAATAGTAAATGATATAGAAAATGATGGGAGTATTACTGAACCAGAAGTCAAATTTGGCACCAGTTGGGTTAGGATTATTACAGCTAGGGTGAAGACATAAACTCATAAGTAAGCTCCAGATATTTATCTAAATGATAGCGTACATTTAGATAAATATCCAATATAAAAGTACAAATATGAAATGTACTCTATATTTTCATGTTTATCAATTTATATTACTGCTTACTTACCAACACAAAACCCCTGGTTTTACCAGATGTTTTATCTACAGTATTCATTGCCTGCCATAAATCAGATGCTTTTACCCAAACTGGGGGATATTTATAACGAGAAACATCTAAAATTAAAAATCTATCTGTTTTTTCATTATACGCTGCTAAAGGTGAAATATGACCTCCTGTTTCTTGACCTATGGCTTTTCGCAAATAGTTAACTAATACAAAATTTTGCGATTGTTGTAAATTTTTTATGGCTAACTGTCGGAATTCATCTAAACTTTTATCACCAGCATGATCAACTTCTACTTTAATCGGATATGTAGCTAATAATTCCCCTAGTTGATCTAAAGTCATACCTTGACGGGCGATAATTTTAGAAGAAATAATTTTTTCAGTTTTTTCGTTAAAAACATTATCTTGGGTAAAGAGATGATAGGGTTTATATTCAGATGCTTCTGGGGCGGGAATAGACATGGCATTTAAAACCATAACTATACTAGCTACTCCACAGTATGCTTGGTTTTTTTGGGTCACAAATTGTATGCTGAGGGGGAAATAATCTTGTAGACTTTTGCTTTCTAGTAATAATTTTTCCCCTTCTGGGGAATTAAAGGATATTAAATTATTAGGAAGTGGTAAAATTTGGGCTATAAGATTACTACCAGTTAAAATTAGCCCGAAAATCCCTGTTTGTAGGGAAATGGTGATAAGCTGAAATTTATTTTTGGGAATAAAAGAAAAAGTCATGGTTATTTTTTACTATTCCTGGCTAGGTGGATGGGTTGCTAAAAAAGCTTTTTTGTGGTAGGTATGGAAAATTTATAAAAATAATATACATAAAATTATTGTGGCGATCGCTATTTTGGATGGCGATCGAGTTCCCGAATAATGAGACAATAAAAACTATTCCCCAAAATTATCACAACAAAGCAATACATAAAGGAAAACTCAGGAAATGTTCAAAAAAATTGCGGCAATATTATTAATACTTGTTAGTCTCACAGGTTGTAATATTTCACCCACTAGCGGCTTACAAAGCTATGTCGATAGTACAGATGGTTATCAGTTTCTTTATCCTAATGGCTGGGTAGAAATGAAGGTATCTAGTGGCCCTGATGTGGTATTTCGAGATTTAATTGAGTCAACAGAAAATGCTTCCGTAGTATTTAGTCCCGTTACTAATGATAAAACTTTAGCTGATTTGGGAACACCGAGTGAAGTAGGATATAAATTAAGTAAAAGTGCGATCGCGCCTCCTGGCTCTGGACGAGAAGCAGAATTAATTAGCGCTGAAAAACGAGAAGCCGGAGATAAAACTTACTATATCCTAGAATATGCTGTAACTTTGCCAAATCAAAAACGCCATAATATCGCCAGTGTTGCTGTTAGTCGCGGTAAACTTTTCACTTTCAATGCCTCAACTGCTGAAAACAGATGGCCAAAAGTAGCTGATACTTTTCATCGCATGATTAATTCTTTTGCTGTTTATTAAGTTGAAAATGACTAATGGCTAAGTGGCTAAATAAGTCATTAGTCATTTTTTCAGGTAAATTGATATAAGAATTATTTGGCTATCATCAGAATTATGGGTAATCTCAATTTTGTTTTAGCTTCGGCTTCTCCCGCTCGGTTACGTTTGTTAGAAAATGCTGGTATTAAACCGATCGTCTGTGTTAGTGATTTTGATGAGTCACAAATACAAGTTACAGATCCAGAAGAATTAGTCCAAATTTTAGCTAAATGTAAAGCGCAAACTGTCGCGGATACATTAGAAAAAAATAATCTCGTTTTGGGCTGTGATTCAGTTTTAATGTTAAACGGAGAAATACATGGTAAGCCAATGGATGCGGAAGATGCGATCGCCCGTTGGCAAAAAATGCGCGGTGAAGTGGGACAACTTTATACAGGTCATGCTTTCATAGATTTATGGCAAAATAAAATTTTAGTCCGTTGTCAAATTACACAAGTTTATTTTGCTAATGTTAGCGATCGAGAAATAATAGATTATGTAGCTACTGGAGAACCCTTGAAATGTGCTGGCTGTTTTGCCCTAGAAGGAAAAGGCGGTTTATTTGTAGAAAAAATAGCGGGTTGCCATAGTAATGTGATAGGTTTAAGTATGCCTTTATTGCGAGAAATGTTAAAAGATTTAGATTATAGTGTTATGGATTTTTGGAGTTAATTTAGTAATTACCAGTTAATTTATAATTATAAACTTACAGGATTAACTACTCGACCTAAAAATAAAATACTATTAGATTCTATATCACGAATTAGAAAAATAAAAGGGCGATCGACTCGAAAAATTACTTCTTTGACTTTACCCCTTGTGCCCCCACCCATTGTAGCTGCCCCTGCCTCAGTACCTTGCTCATTAACTTCTACAAAAGCTTTATGTAATATTGTTGATATCCACAAGCCTTTATTGCCATTAATACCAGATAAATCTCCGGTTTTACTAAAAATTAATGGCAGTCCCATATTTGTTAAGGTATTTTTTAAATCAAATTCTGAAGATATTTTAAATTTAGGCAACCAAACTTCTAATTTTGTAGCCTGATAAATACCGGAGGAAAAATGTAGCCATTTTTGTAATTTTTCTCCAGTTAATTGTGATTCTATATCTGCTAAACCATCTATTTTTTCTGGTAATAAAATTACCATAGATAATTTACCCTCAGCATAAAATATTTCTAATACCTGTAAATCATCAAATTTATTATAGCCAAATATTCCTGTATTTTTTTGATACATCATTGGCACGTTTACCTGCTTTCCTGGCGCAATGGTAAACATTTCTTCTTTAGTTAACTTCGGATCAAAAGGAATTTCCCAAGCACTTTTAAAGTAAATAGCATTGGTTAAAATTATTTGAGTAGAAGCATCAATTATGCCTTTTCGGATTATGTCGGTTATTTTATTATAGGTTTTTTGACTAATCCAATTATTGATAGTTTGTCGAGCCGATTCAGGATTTATATTAAAATCTATTTCTTGGGGATTTGCTGCATAGTTTTTTAAGGCAATTGCAGCAAAAGAATCAAGGACAGTTAAACCTTTTTGCACCCAAAGACGATTAGCGGTATGTAGTTGATTTTTGTTGTTTTCACTTGATTCTACGTTATTAATAAGTTGTTTAAAAGCTGGATGTAATCGAGTTTGATCAAGCTGAAAATTTAAGACTTTATTAATTTCTTGGGATGTTTCCCCTTTAGCGCCAGCAGAAGTCATGGCTAGGGCTATGGAAATACTGTAGGGTGATAAAAATAAATTACCTTTTTGGGTCGATCGCACTTGCCTATATAGATTACAAGCAAAAGTATTGTTACCAAATACTAATAACTCTACATCATTTTTAATATTATTAGTTGATTTAGTGTTTATTTGAGCAGTAATAATATTAGCAC
>CAWUOF010000175.1:0-8141 GCA_963923765.1 uncultured bacterium
TCTCCATCTATTTATATAGATGATTTCTCTATCTACAGACCAGGATTTCTTTGGATTTTTTCCCCAATCTTTATAATTCAGGTTGTTATCTTGTGATTCTATGGCAATAACAACCTTACCTAATATTTTTCTATCAAATTCTTTATTTATTTTCTTACTTTTACCTACTTTATGCATCTGCAACCCCTGGTAAACCCAGCCCATTTTCTTTAATATCATAGAATATGGAATAGTTTTCTAAATTTACAAAATCCTGAAATTTTAAATTACTTTTTCTCAATTTTATGACTAATTCTGGAATTATTTCCAGAGTAGGTTTTAAAATCTTTGGGAATTTTTGTAAATATTTATATGTATTTCTTAGATTTTCCTTGGCATCAATATTATTTATATACCTTCTTATTATTTTAATATAAACTTGCTCATTATTCCTCAAGTTTTTATAAAATCTTATAATTTTTTTCAATGCTAAAATATTTTGTATAAATAATTTATATATATACTTATAAATATACTTGTAAATATGTAAATTTTTATTATTTACAAATATCTTATATTTTTCTTTGTCTATAAATGTACTATCTTTTTGGTATTTTTCTAGTAACATTTTTGAATATTTATTGGCTGTATATTGGTTGCTTTCTTGCCAATTATCATATACTGGTTTTTGATGATTTTTTACCATCATCCAATTATTAATATTTTTTATCTTTAAATTCCCGATTTTTCTTATCGATCGCTTGGTTGAAAAATTTAATTTATTTTTGTTTCTAATATATTTATCACTTAATTTTTGGTTGTTTTTGTTTAAAACTTTTTCCCAAATTTCCATATCTTTGTTCATCCAAATATGCCAATTAAAAATATTTTTGGCAACTTTCTGTAATTGCTTATTTTTTATATATAAAATCTTAATTTTGTATCCTATCATTTTAACGACCTAAATACTTTTATATTTTAACTAATAATGCAATTAAACGCAATACTCTCTAATTATATTTCTCACACCAATTAATTTACAATTTATTTTTCCTAATATTATTTTACCTACTATTTAAATTTATTTATAATGTTAAACTTTTCATAAATTATCCTCCCAATTATCATACTAGAAAAATTTGGGAAAAAACTGAAGGTGACAACTGCCCCAAGTACTTAAATATCGTGGTATTAGCAATTTATAGTATTTCACTAGGGTATCATAGCCTGGGTGAATTAAATAATCAGATATATATATTAGGCTTTAGTTATTTTTTGTCTAAAGGAAAAATTTTCCTGTTTGTCCCAGGATTTTTAAGCTGATGAGTATTTATATAATGAAAAATAGGCCACAGCAGCTATGAAAACCTACTGAGATATTTTCAATTTTTTATCTGAGGAATTATACCACAATTAATTGGGATTTCCAATAGGGAATAGTTAACAATTATCAGGGAAAATTTATAAAAACCAGCCGAGGGTGACGGCTGGCCAAGCTTGCTGTGTTGGGAGGAATAAAATCTGATACCAAGTCTATCGACTTTTGTCAACAGGTTTTACTATTTTTTGTTTGGCTAAATCAGATTCATATAGGTAAATATAACATAGGGGTAAAAAAATTGCAACATTTATTTACATTTTGGGATAAATGACTAGAGAAAGAAAGTTAGATTTTTTTACATTCCGCCTTTTAAAATAATGTATGCAGCCCAAAGACCTGTAGCGATCGCGATGATGGTAGACCAGATTTGATGGCCTCCTATCAGGGTTCTGCCTTGACTATTTCGTAAAATTTCTACGTCTACCCAAGGTGTGGTATCTCTTCGCCACCAGCCAATTACGATCGCCTGTTTCCCAATAAATTCTCTGGGATGATTATTTTTTAACCAAATATTCCCGATCGGTCCGAAACGAGAAAACCAATGTAATTTTATCAGTCCGGTGGGAGTTTCTAACATTAAATCTTGTCCAAGAATATTAAGTATGCCACGCCTTCCTATTAATTTTCCCTCTAAACGGATCGCCTGACTATCGATCGCTAAAGTATTGGGCTGAGTTAATAACTCTGCTATATCAGCATTTGCTGTTGGTAATATTTTAATATCTGGGAAAAAAGCATTTATCCTGGCGATCGTACCTATACTAAAACCCGCCATTACTAGACCTGTGATAAACCACCATCTATCAAAATATAACCAAGATAATAAATTAATTCTCAATAAAATAGCTATCCACCCGATCGCCCAAATTACAATACCCAAACTTACCCCCACCATTAAACCCCAAAATGGCGCTATTTGCAATAATAATTTTTTATGCTGTGGTTCCCATAATAAATGGGGCTGTAATAAAGTAATTTCTTGGTTTTTATTTTCTGATTTTTTCCCACTTTTATCTATTTTTAAATTATGAAAATCTAATTCTGTTTCTAGTTTCCAATATTCTGCCCATATAGATAAGGTTTTTAATCTTTCTCCTAATAGGGGATGGGAATTAAGTATATTGATCCATTGTTTATAGGGATGTTGTATTTCCCATGCTAATAATGATTCTATTGGGTATTTTTCCGATAAACTACTAAAATTAATTGCCTGGTTTTTCCCGACTGGTAAAATAAAATCAAATCCTTCTAAAATATTGTTGGTTTCCCCTTGTTTTTTTACTGATGCGGCTATATCTATAGATATTTTTATGAGGGCGCGACTTAACCCGTTGGGGTTTCCTGTTGTTTCGGCAGCTATGCGATCGCTATAGTATATTCTTGCTTTTGCTAACCATAATATGGGTAAGCGTAATATCCAGTATAATCCATAGCTAATGGTTGATATTCCTATGGCTATGTTTTTAATTATTGGATGTTGGTTATTTCCCCATTGACTAATTTGCCAATAAATTATAAAAGGAATTTGGGTAATTATTAATCCTAAAGATATTAAAACAAAATCCCAATTTAAAATATGCCCTAATTCTGTGGCATATATAGCCGCTATTTCATCTGCTTCTAATTTTTCTAGTATTCCTTGACTAATTACTATTCTGGCGGTATGGGGTAAATTTCCATAGCTAAAGGCAATGGGTGTTTCTATGGGTAATATTTTTAATTTAGGTGTTTTTAATTTTTTTTGCCGACAAAATTTATTTACTAATTGTTCGGCTTCGGAACTATAATTAGCTAAGGTATTGTTAGATAAATCTTGTATTCCATAAATGTATTTAAGTATAATATCTAGTAACCAAGGAGAAGTTACTAAAAATATAGCTAGGCAAATTAAAACTGGTTGTAAAGGGTAATAATATAATGTGTAAAAAAGGGATATTGTAGTTAATTTATATATGCCAAATATAGATAATATTTTGATGATTTGTACTATTAGATTATTAGCTGTACCTGTACTAAGTTGTAAAACTCCTATCAGGGTGAAAATTAATAACATAGCAGTAATAATTTGGACTGCCCATAACCGATTTAATTGAATCGATCGCAGGGGGGACCATTTTTTTGCTCTCCCCCCATTACGCCCGGTTGGTTTATATTCTGATAAAGTATTAGATGTTAAGGCATTACTTTTTTCAGCTTTTCCCGATGTTACTAGGTTAGTATTGTTATTTTTATTTGGTAAATTTTGAGTATTATCTTGGTTAGCATCTAGCGATCGCTGTTTATTTGTACTTACCTGGAAATTTTCGTTTTTATTTTTATTATTTTTTGGTGGATTAGTAGATAATGGTACAAAACCACTAGGGTCGGGTTTTTCTGGGTTTGGATTTGATATTGATATGTTAGCTGTAGAATTTTTACTTAATTCTACTAAGCTTCTTAATGCCCACTGTCTAACTTTGGGGTTAGTATCTTTGCTTAAATTTTGACAAATTTCCTTGGCTTTGGCAATTTCTCCACGTCGATCGTAGGCAATAACTAAGGCAATTTTTGCCCGTATAATTATGGGTTCGTGTAATTCTTCTTCACAGATCTTGGTTAAGTTGGCGATCGCCGTTTCATAGTCTTCTATTTCTAATGCTTTTAACCCTGTTGCCAGTGTTGGGTTAGCCTTAGCCATAGCATCGGCAGATATACCAGAGGAAAAAGGATTGGGTAAAGGAGACATATTAGATAATTTTTTTACTTAAATTTATAGTGAAATACCCTAAATTCAACAGAGTTTGAGAAAATACTTACTAAATTTATACCATTGTTTAAGATTTTCCTGTAATTTTATCATAAATATACATCAGAAAACTACAAATTAGGTTTTTACCCATATATATAGGTTAAAAAACGACGATTTTTTAGAAATTTTCGGTTTTTACTGGAATTATTAACTAGGTATAATTACATTATCATTAGTTAAATTTTAGATTATCAAAATTGATCTAAATGAATTCGTTTTTTTTCTATAACCCCATCATCTTGTCCATTACTGCTGAATAAATCATAATTTACCGTAACATTACCTTTTTCATTTTCTTTTACTCGAACTATGCCAAAATTATTACGGCGACATATATATAAATTCAAAAACTGATAAACAATATTTTCTTTAGTTTCTAATAAATTAATCTGTTCTTTTACCACAATTTTTGGAAAAATACGACGACTTCCAGTAAAATTAATCGGCTGAGTTAAAGGGCTAGAGGTTAACTGAAAAACTCTAGCATTAGGAAATATTTGGTTATATAACTTAAAAGCAGAACCAATTTCTACATTACCACTTAAAAAAATTACCTGTTTTTTAGTGGTTTGGGAAAAGTTAAAAACTGCATCTAATATTTGATGACGTTCCTGATAATTTACCTCATGTTCCCATTGATCTCTGAGTTTATCATTTATACTTAAATGGGATAAATCTAATTTTTTATTCGCCAATAAATTATTTAAATTTACGAGGGGAGATGATAAGACAATAAATAATATTTTTGCGCTAGAATCATATTGAGCATTTAACCAAGTTTGGAATCTTTTCCATTGGGCAATTCCTAAAACTCGTGCAGACGATCGATTAATATCTCGATGTCCCCTCATGTCTAAAACATAAAATTTACAGAAACTATAATTAAATTCATAATCAAATTGTTCTTCTTGGTCATCGGTAGCAGGGTTATGGGAATGTTGGTATTCTTTATATACAGTTTTAGCTGCTTTAAACATATCCGATATTAACCGCAAGTTTTCCTCGGAATTTCGCAACTGCCAAGAAGTATCTAATATTGCTGCTAATTCTTCGGCAGTATAGGAACCCCAATTATCTAAAATTTCTCTATCATCCCAAATAGAATAATTAGCAAAATTACGCAAAATTTGGCGCATTGGCAATAAACCCCAATAACCTCGGTAAATATCCCGATACCAAGCTATCATATCATCTAGGGTAGGTTTTAAATGTTTTACTTTTCGCAGCCAATTCCAAATGCTTAAATGTTCGTTGCCATCGGCATATACTTGATTTCCCATACCGATAACAAACCGACTGTTTGTATCGGATAATTCTTGATAAAATAAATCACACATTTCTACATTGGCCAAGTTTCGTTCTTTGTAGGGTGAATGACCACTGTATATACCAAAATTTACCTCGGTATCATTTTCTGGGAAGGTTTTAAAATATAATTTTTCTTCATGCCCCATTTCCCAAGGCTTATCTTTGTTATTATGAAATAGGGAATAATAATATTTAGTATTGGGTTCTAAATGTTTTAATTCTATAACATTGGTTAAGTCTCGATCGCTTGTAAATTTAATTCTATGAATATTTGGGCCTGTTGTATTTTCCCCAGACGAGGTTTTTGGGTTATTTCCAGATGTTATATTTCCGGAATTATCATAATTACCGGTTGGTGGTATTCTTTGATTAGATAATGGATTTTTAGAAAGAAATAATAAATAATCCCCAGGTGAAGATACTCTAAACCAAATACGCACACTGGTAGATGTGGTATGTCCGATAATGCTAGTACTGGTAAGTAAAGAATTTGGCCAAGGTCTTTCTTGGGGGTGGTAAAAATTTAGTGATTTCATAATTAATCTACTTTTTAAAAGATAGTTTTAACTTAAAATTACTCTTTTTTAGGGCTGGAAAGATTCGGTTTATTTAAATTACTAACTTTTCTGGGTAAGGCGAGAATAAATCTAATAAAGTTTACTCCTATTTGAATTCCTAACCATATTACATTAGCTAATTTTATTTGCCAATTTTCTATGTTAATCAAGGTAATTAAACTGGCTTCTAAACCTAAACTTAGTTTGTTATCTAATAACTGTAAAATATATCCTATTGCTGTAGGCACTCCAATAAGGGCTATTATTTTTAACAATATATTAACACTGGTAAATATTAAGGCGATCGCTAATGAAATAAACGCTAACCCACTAAAAAACATTAACAGCCATTGAAAACTACTAGCATAACGAATTCTATTTAAATCAAATATCAATTGTTGTTCTTCTATACATTTTTCCCGTAAAATATTTTCCCATTCTAGCAATTCCTGCCCTGGGGCAGTTTTGCCGAATATTCTATTAATCTTATTTTCTATTCTGGCAATTTGACGACCAATTTTATAGCTATAATCTAAACTAGAAAACCAAATAATTAACACAAAAATACTAGCAAAGGGGATAATAAACGCAAATATAAAATAAGCGATAATAGCAAAAGCCTCGATCGCCAATAATCCCGCAGTAAATACTACCAATAAAGTAGCACTACCAAAAATTAAAGCCCCATTGCGATTTTGCTGTAATTGCAGCATCTCATTTCGCAATGCCCTGTATTCTACCAATAAAACCTGAAGTTCTATTTTTAGCTGCTGAGGATTACTTTCTGCTTCCATATAACGACAAATTTTCTGGAATTATAACTTACCAAATTACCAAATTAACTACGGTTGCCTTTTTAACCTGGTTCCGATGGTAATTTATCTTTTTCTGCTGCTGTAATTGTTGAATCTATTGTTGAATCTTCAGCCGGGGCCGATATATTTTGATTAGTTTCTATTTTATCCCCATTTGTTGCATCTATTTGTTCTTGCCATTCCGTTAATTGTTGAAACATTTTTTCCGTAATCTTAAATATGGGTTGCTCTGACATACATTTACACCGATCGATTAGTAATTTATATTATATAATGCACCCATTTTTCAACTAGATATTTCTAGTTATATCTTTATACTCTGATGGCTATTTCACCTGTAAAACTTGAATTAAATCTCCCGCAGAAATCAAAGTTTTTCCTATTGGTACTGCCGCTAAACCATTAGTTTGCGCTAAATTAATTAAATTACCGGAACTATGACTACCCCCAGATAATTTAAATTCATACACACCCTTAACCAAATTTAGCTGTCCCCAAAGATAACTTTCCCGCTTACCATCAGAATGTAAGTCTTGTAAAGTTCGGGCTTGCACAAATATATTTTCCCATCCTTGGGATAAACCCGCAAGTTTTTTTAATGCAGGTTGTACAAAACGCCAAAAAGTTACTAAAGTAGATACAGGATTTCCTGGTAAGCCAAAATATAATACTGGATGGCTAAGAGATTCGTTAGTAAAACGCGCTACAGTTAAAGGTTTTCCTGGTTTCACTGCCACAGAACGAATAAAAATTTCTCCCCCTAAAGCAGCTAAAATTTCCTCAACATAATCATAATCTCCCGCCGAAACACCCCCAGTAGAAAGCACTACATCTGCATTAGATATTGCTTGAGAAATCGCATTTCTTAAAGCTGCGGGTTCATCTGGAATAATACCTAGTAATTCTACTTCTGCCCCAACTGCCGCTACTGCCGCCGCTAAAGCATATTGATTTGAGTCTACTATTTGACCAGGCTTTAAGGGTTGATTGGGTTCTACTAATTCATTACCAGTGGATAAAATTACTACACGGGGACGACGATATACTGATAATTTGGTACATTGTGCGGCTGCTAATATCGCTATTTCTGGCGCGTTTAAAGCAATTCCAGGTTCTAATAAGGGAGTCCCGCCTTGGTAAAAAGAAGCCCGACGCCTGACAAATTCTCCTTTTACCTGGGGCGGATTAAAAATTAAAATTTGATTTTCTTCCCGCCGTGTTACTTCTTGTATTACTACTGTATCTGCACCCCCAGGCATCATAGAACCGGTTAAAATTCTGGCTGCTTGCCCCTTTTCTATGGTGATATGGGG
>CAWUOF010000176.1:0-8127 GCA_963923765.1 uncultured bacterium
AAGAGACAGATTAAAACCTTGTGTATTAATTTTATTAAA
Source organism: uncultured bacterium (assembly GCA_963923765.1). Taxonomy (GTDB): domain Bacteria; phylum Cyanobacteriota; class Cyanobacteriia; order Cyanobacteriales; family CAWUOF01; genus CAWUOF01. The sequence goes on from CAWUOF010000176.1 coordinate 40, forward strand.
TTAGGTTAAATATTAATAACGCAGTCTACAAATTACCTGACAATTCCCTAATTAAACTAAACCTACTGTAGCAATAATTACATCAATTATCTTGATAGCAATAAAAGGAGCTACAACACCGCCAAAACCATAAATTAAAATATTACGTTGCAATAATTGATTTGCGGTTAGAGGTTTAAATTCTACACCTTTAAGGGCGAGGGGAATTAGAGCCGGAATAATCAAAGCATTATAAATTAATGCGGATAAAATGGCAGAATTACCACTAGCTAAACCCATGATATTTAAACTACCAATACCAACACTAGCAAACATAGCTGGAATAATTGCAAAATATTTAGCGATATCATTAGCTATGGAAAAAGTAGTCAGGGCACCGCGAGTAATTAGTAATTGTTTACCAATAGTAACTAAGTCGATTAATTTAGTAGGGTCAGAATCTAAATCAACCATATTAGCTGCTTCTTTTGCTGCTTGAGTTCCTGAGTTCATAGCTAAACCGACATTAGCTTGAGCTAAAGCAGGAGCGTCGTTAGTGCCATCGCCAGTCATAGCGACAATTTTGCCTTTAGATTGTTCATTTTGAATGACAGAAATTTTATCTTCTGGCGTGGCTTCAGCAATGAAATCATCTACCCCAGCTTCTTGAGCAATTACTGAAGCAGTAATGCGGTTGTCTCCTGTTAACATAACGGTACGTACACCCATGCGGCGCAGTTGGTCGAAACGTTCACGAATGCCAGGTTTAATGATATCTTTAAGATAAATAACACCGTAAATGTCGTTATCTTGACAGACAGCTAGGGGAGTTCCTCCTAAGTTAGAAACTCTTTCGTAGGCGAGGTCTAATTCAGGGCTAATATATCCCCCACGCGATCGAGCAAAACCCCGAATAGCATCTACCGCGCCTTTTCGTATTTCTCTACCATCGGGTAAATGAGTACCACTCATACGGGTGCGAGCAGAAAATTCTATACCTTCGGCTGTATTGCGATCGAAATCTATTTTTCCTCCCAATCTTTCCGCCAGTCTAACTATAGATTTTCCTTCTGGCGTATCATCAAAAACACTAGCACCTAAAGCGGCATGGGCTACTTCTTCCATAGAATGATTATTAACTGGAATAAATTCTTCTGCTAAACGATTTCCTAAAGTAATAGTTCCAGTTTTATCCAAAACTAAAGTATTAACATCGCCGCAGGCTTCTACTGCTCTACCAGAAGTAGCTACTACATTAAATTGTGCTACTCTATCCATACCAGCTATCCCGATCGCACTTAATAAACCGCCAATAGTAGTCGGAATTAAAGCCACCAAAAGCGAAATTAAAATTGCTACACTCACCGGATTTTTTACATAAGTAGCAATAGGTGGTAAAGTTGCTACTACAATTAAAAACACCTGGGTTAAAACTGCCAATAACACCGTTAAAGCAATCTCATTAGGAGTTTTACTACGTTCTGCACCTTCAACTAAAGCTATCATGCGATCGATAAAACCTTTACCCGGATCCGCTGTTACTTTAATTGTCAATTCATCAGAAATAATTCTTGTACCACCGGTAACACTACTAGCGACATCAGAACCTGGTTCTTTTAAAACAGGTGCGGATTCCCCTGTAATTGCTGATTCATCTACACTAGCAACACCAGCTATTACTTCACCATCGGCGGGAATCATATCTCCACCAAGAACCTTTACTAAATCACCTTTTTTAAGTGCTGTAGATGGTATTTCCTGAATAGAGCCATCGGGTAAAAGTTTGCGAGCTACTGTTTCTGATTTAGTAGATCTTAAAGCATCAGCTTGTGCTTTACCTCTGCCTTCGGCGATCGCTTCTGCAAAGTTAGCAAAAACCACAGTAAAAAACAAAATCAAGGTAATTAAACCATTAAAAGCCCAGACAGGTAAACCTTTGGTATTGGCAGGTATCGGCCCAAATAAACTAGTATTAATAGTTACTAAAGCAGTGATAATAGTTCCCACCCAAACTATAAACATGACTGGGTTTCTGACAGCAATTCGCGGATCTATTTTTACAAATGCTTCCTTAATTGCCCGTTGGTATAAACCTTTAGTATTTACCTTGGGAGTATGTCGGCGAGATTCCCTCGGTCCGCCAGGAGTACGGAGGCTTTTTTTAGCATCAGGATTGCTCATATTTCAATTTTTGCTTGTAATTGTTGGTAGTTATTGTTGGCTATTTACTGGTAGTGATTTGATAAGTACATGAGATAATATGACTTATTTACCCATGATAAAACCTTCGGCGATCGGTCCTAATGCTAAAACTGGAAAGAAAGTTAAAGCACCTAAAACTAGAATTACTCCGGCAGTAATTCCGGTGAAAATAAATGTATCGGTTCGCAGGGTTCCTGTGGTTTCAGGTACAGCTTGTTTATGTCCCATACTATCTGCTAGTAACAACAAAGCAATTATCGGAACATAACGCCCTAATATCAGACTAAAACAGGTGCTTAAATTCCACCATAAAGCTGTAGGTGCAGGTTGACTATTTTCTAATCCTGCTAAACCAGAACCATTGTTAGCAGCAGCCGAAGCATATTCATAAATAACTTGAGAAATTCCATGAAAACCTGGGTTACTAATACCTGCTAATTGTTCAGGATATGCTAAAGCGATCGCACCAGGAAGTAAAATGGCAATGGGATGTACCAGCATGATTACACTAGCCATAACTATTTCCCATTTTTCAATTTTTCGGTTTAAAAATTCTGGGGTTCTTCCCACCATTAAACCAGTTATAAATACTGTTAAAATTAGATACACAAACAGATACGCTGTACCTGTACCTTGACCTCCCCAGATAACTTGAATAAACAAGTTAAATAAAGTAGAAAATCCCCCCGCAGGCATTAAAGAATCATGCATACTATTCACAGCACCGCACATAGTAGCAGTGGTAGTAATTGCCCACAGTGCTGTTTGTGCCCAACCAAATCTTACCTCTTTGCCTTCTAAATTTGGCTGTACGCTGCCTAAAATGTTATTTACTAAAGAATTACCTTGATATTCTCCAACGGCAGTTATAGCAATTAAAACAACGTAGATGATAAATATCATCCAAAATAATAACCAAGCTTGTTTAGTGTTATTGGCAAATATGCCGTAGGTGTAAATTAAAGCGGTGGGAATAGAAACCATTGCAATAGTTTCTATTAAGTTAGTAATTGCATTGGGATTTTCCAAGGGATGGGCTGAATTAGCGGCAAAAAATCCCCCGCCATTTTCTCCTAATTGTTTGATTATTTCTAAATGGGCAACTGGTCCGCGAGCGATCGCCTGGGTAGCTCCATCTAAGGTGGTAATAATTTCTGGCCCTGCAAAGGTTTCTGGTACACCTAAAGCTAATAAAATTACTGCACCAATTACAGAAATAGGTAATAAAATCCGGGTGATAGCTTGAATTAAATCAACATAAAAATTTCCTAGCGGTCTCCCGGTTAAACCCCGTATAAATGCTATACCTACTGATAAGCCAGTAGCAGCCGAGGTAAACATCAAAAATCCTAAGATTAATTGACTGAAATAACTATAGGTTGTTTCCCCAGAATAATGCTGTTGATCAGTGTTAGTTAAAAAAGAAATAGTTGTATGTAGTGTGGTATCCCAACTTGGTGCTAATAATTCAGTGGGGTTTAAGGGTAATTTTCCCTGAAGTGTTAATAGAAAAAATACAAAACCTCCCATGATTATGTTACTTAATATTATCGCCCGGATATATTGCCAAGCGCTCATATTTTCTTTTGTCCGTACATTACCTAATGAGTAAATAACTCTTTCTACAGGTATCATTACGGGGTCAAGTAGGGTTTTTTCTCCTAGATATACTTTTGCTATATAAGTTCCGCAGGGGCGAACTATAGCGATTAATATTATTAGTGTTAGTGTGATTTGTAAGAATCCTTGCCACATAATTTCGTTAAGTTTTTCCGGTATCGGAAATTTTTTCATTCTTGAGATTATATACCGTTTTTTTATTTTACACAAGATGTTTTTTACTGCTTATTGTAATTTTATATGCACAAATATATTTAATAATATATAAAGATAAATAAAATTTTTATAAAATCTATATCTCCAGATATATAACCAGTTTAAATACTAATTGGTAAGGAGTGGACAATACTAGGTATGTATATAATTAAAAGAATTCTGTATTTATTGTTAAGGTAAAAATATGTCTAGGAATAATCCATTAGTTAAAATTCAATTAGCGATCGCCTGTTTATTCGCGATTGTTATTATCCTAGAATTTACTACCCCCTCGGCTTATGTATTTGGATATCTTTATACAGGCCCTATTATATTAGCTAATTGGCACTTAAATCGATCGACTACCTTAAAAGTAACTCTCTTGGCATTAGGATTAACTCTATTAAATTTATTTTTACCCATAGAAAAAGAAATTGAATTGGCAACAATGGCAAATCGAATTATCGCAGTAATGGCTTTAGCAATAACAGGATGGTTAAGCGATCGCAATCGTTGTAATGAAGAAGCTATAGCCCAAACTAAAATACAATTACAAGCTAATGAAAAATTATCCCAAATGCGGGAAGATTTTATCTCTACCTTAACCCATGACTTAAAAACACCTCTTTTAGGAGCGATCGAAACTATTACATCTTTACAGCAAGAACAATTCGGAACAGTTAATCCTTCCCAACAAAAAGTATTAGAAATTATGGCTAAATCTCACCACACCAGCTTACAACTTGTGGAAACCTTATTAGATGTTTATCGTAACGACACCGAAGGCTTAAAATTAGAGTTAAAACCAGTAGATTTAGTAGCTATAGCTTCTGAGGCTATAGCTACTCTTACTAATTTAGCTTCTAGTCGTCGTGTTTATCTGTGCCTAAATTATGGCAATTCGGAATTTCCTCGTTGTGTGTGGGTAAACGGAGATAATTTACAGTTATTAAGAGTATTTATCAATCTGCTAACTAATGGCATAAATCATTCCCCTAGAGGTGATAAAGTAGAAATTAGTATCGAATCTTTTCCCCACTCCCACGTGATTAAAATTATTGATAGTGGCGGCGGTATCACCCCCGATGAATTACCCCATATTTTTGAGCGATTTTATCAAGGACATAGCCACAGACAAGCCAAAGGTTCCGGCTTAGGATTATATTTATCTCGGCAAATAATTGCTGCTCATGGTGGTACGATATGGGCAGAAAATAAATCGCCGATCGGTGCTATATTTGCCTTTCGTTTACCTAATTGTCCTATCCCACAATACCAAATCAAATGAAACCTGTTGCTACTCTACGAATTTTATTAGTTGAAGATGACGAATTATTTCGTTTAGGACTGCGAATGCGTTTACAACAAGAACCAGATTTTGAAATAGCCGGAGAAGCTGAAGATGCAGAAACAGCCCTAGAATTAATTAATAGATATCCATTAAATTTAGTTTTATTAGATCTAGGCTTGCCAGGAATTGGCAGTGTAGAAGCTTGTCGGCAAATTAAACAACAACATCCAGATATACCTGTTTTAGTGTTAACTTCTCGTTTTGAAAAACCATTAATTGCCAGATTAATTGAAGCTGGTGCCCAAGGGTATTGTTTAAAAGGTATTGATGCTCAAGCTTTATGTTTAGCTATTCGTTCCGTTGCTACTGGTGCTTCTTGGTGGGATAAAGCAGTAACTACAGAAATTCGCGCTGCTTTTGTTGATAATTACGATAATAGTAATTTACCAGCTAATGATATTTATACTAAACCAGATATTACTATAGAAAATCCTTTAACTAAGCGAGAACAAGAAATTTTAGCTTTAGTAGCTGCGGGAAAAAATAATCAAGAAATTGCGGAAATGCTTTACATTACTCCGGGTACAGTGCGAGTTCATGTTCACGCTATTTTACAAAAATTAGAAGTGCGCGATCGCACTCAAGCTGCTATTGTCGCTATTCAAAATCAATGGGTTAATTCTGATTATATATAGTAATTTTATCTTAAAATTATTCTTACTTATATTTTTTAATTAATCAATAAGACAGGGGCGGGTTTATTTATATTATCGTCTAGTATCATAATTTATTAAATAACCATCTCCTATAATTTTATTGATATTTTCTCAAAAAATCTAATATTTTTAATGATTTTATGTCAAGGCGGGTTAAGCTATTAATTTTAGAATAACTCGATAATTTTAATAAACCCGCCCTGATTAACTAGACAACTGAATTAGCTACTAACTCAGGTGGCAAAACTTGATTTAACTTACCACTACGATAGCCTTCTAAATCTAGGGTAACGTAAATAAATCCAAATTCCTGAAAAGCTGATACCAACATTGATAAATCTGTAGTTAATACAAATTCCTTAATTTGTTCTGGTGGTAATTCAATTCTAGCAGTATCACCTTCCGAACGTACCCGGAGATTTTTTAAACCTAACTGACGTAAATATCGTTCCGATCGCCCAACTCTTTGTAACTTAGTAATTGTAATTTCTTCCCCATAGGGAAAACGTGAACTTAAACAAGGTTGAGCCGGTTTATCCCACCAAGGTAAACCTAATTCTTTAGCTATTTGTCTTACTTCTATTTTACTAATATTAACCTCGGCTAAAGGCGATCGTACACCACGTTCTTTTGCTGCTTGAATTCCTGGACGATAATCTCGTAAATCATCAGCATTAACCCCATCAATAATATATGGATAACCTCTTTCTACTGCCAAAGGTTTTAAAGTATCGTGGAGTTCACTTTTACAAAAATAACACCTATTTACGGGATTAGAAGTATAATTAGGATTAGACATCTCCTGGGTTTCTACTTCTTCATGGTTAATGCCAATTTCAACCGCTTGAATGCGAGCATCTTCTAAATCTTCTGGCAGCAAAGAAGCCGAAACCGCCGTAATAGCCAAAGCGCGATCGCCTAATACATCATAAGCTATTTTAGCTACCAGGGTGCTATCAATACCACCAGAATAGGCAATTAACGCTCGATCCATCTGAGCAAATAAAGTTTTGAGTTGTTCTAGTTTCTCGTTTACCATGATTCTTGCTACACCAAACTAAATTATATTTTTTTATATAATACTAGCAAAAACATCTAATTTTTGTACCAAAACATTATTTTTTATTATTGTTAGATACCCCTGCCCATAGCTATTCCCCATTTAGGTAGATTAATTCACCTTTGTATGTTATAATATATGTTATAATAGATATTTCATCGAGTCAAGGGGTAGAAAATTTAGATTTAGTAGTAGATTTTGCCACCCCAAAATTTAATCTGATTTAATCTGAAAAATATCGCGATCGCCTGCAACCAAATAGGATTTATAGCAATTTACTTATTTGTATTATATTATTAATATTCAGGAGTAACCATCATGGGAGCAGTTCACGCTAAAGTAAAATTAACCAATGCAATAGATGATGCATTAGTAAGTCGGGGATTACTTGCACCTAGATTATTACGCGAGTTGCAAACAGAAGCCCTAGTAGATACGGGTTCAGTTTATTTAGTAATTACACAAGATATAGTAAAGCATTTAGGATTGCGTATTGTCGGAAAACAAGCAGTTAGATATGCTGATGGTCGCGAGGAAAATGTGGGAGTTACAGAACCTTTTTTTATTGAGTGTAATGGTCGTCGTACTGCTGAAGATGCGGTAGTAACTGGTGATGGAGTATTAATTGGTCAAGTGGTTTTAGAAAAGTTAGATTTAGTGGTAGATTGTAAAAATCAGCAATTAATTCCTAATCCAGCTAATCCTGATTATTCTATTACTTATATTAAGTAAAAATTGCAAAAATTGCTCTGGAAAAATTGCGAAACTATAGCGATCGCCTTAGTTATAATTAAAAATATATACTCTGAAAAATTGTCAGTTATATAGTTTAGGAAATAATTTCTATATTTGGGTATTTTCCCAGAGTATCAACTGTAAAGACAAAATTTACACAAATAATACCCAATATTTTTGAATACTACTTACAATTATTATTACTAACTCCTGCTTTCTCTCCCCTGCCCATCTTAATAACGGGAGTCAAAAGTCATTAGTCAGAAGTCATTATTTATTAGTCTATATTC
>CAWUOF010000177.1:0-8023 GCA_963923765.1 uncultured bacterium
AGGAGTATCGTCGGCAGCGTCAGATGTGTATAAGAGACAGGGGTAATTCTCCAGTATGCTAAAACCCATGAAACTTTAAAAGAAATTGCCAAAGTTAAACCTAAAGAAGTTGTGCATAATACTTTAGCACTGTTAAGTAATGCGGTAGGATTTCAAAGAAATGAAGGGCTTTATGATGCTCTTTATAATATGCTTAATTTTGTTAATCAATCAATAGGTAAATTATTAAATTCTGACTGTACTAATATTTTTCTATGGGATGCAGAATCCCAAGAATTTTGGTCTTTAAATCCTGCTATTGAAGATAATAATCAAGTGGTAGAAATGCGAATTTCTCCCCATAGCCAAGTAGCGCGGGAATTTGGTAATTTTGAATCTCAAATATGTATAAATAGTCATAAACCTTTAGAAAATATAGTTTCTTTATCGCAAATTTCTACTCAGTCGGAATATCCTATTTATAATATTCTAGCTTTTCCCTTAGTTAATCAACAAAAAAATCTAGTGGCAGTAGTGGAATTGCTAAATAAAATAAAACTTGATATTTCTGGTAGAGAAAGCTTAGAAAATCGTCTTGATTTCCAAGGTTTTACTAGGGCAGATAAAGAACAAATTTGTCAATGCGCTAATTCTCTTTTACCTATTTTAGAAGGTTTCCAATCTTTTCATCGTGAACTTAAAACTATTCAAGGACAACAAGCAATAGAAACTCTTTGGACAGCCATTAGTTGTGTTTCCCAAAGTATTTTTAATCCTAAAGAAATTTTGGCTAATGTGATGAATGCTGCAAAAAAACTTACTAATGCCGATCGCAGTACCCTTTGGTTATTAGATCGGCAAAATCAACTTTTGTGGACAAAAATTCCCCTAGCAGATGGAAATTTAAAAGAAATGAAAGTGCCAATAGGAATAGGTTTTGCTGGTAAAGTTGCTGCCTCTGGTGTTTCCTTAATTATTCCCTTTGATTTATATAATCATCCAGATGCAGAAACAGCGAAAAAAACTGATGAAAAAACTTGCTATCGTACCTGTAGTTTATTGTGTATGCCGGTATTTAATCCTGATGGTGATTTGTTGGGAGTAACCCAACTACTTAATAAACGTAAAAATGGTAATTTTTCTGAATATAATAAAGAAAATTGGCCACAAGTTCCTGATTATTTTAAAGCTAGTTTTGATGACCGCGATCGCCGTTATATGGAAATCTTTAATAATCAAGTAGCCATTGTTTTACAAAATGCTCAACAACAAAATTTATTGTAAAATTTTTTATTATAATCAGTAATTTAATTTTATATATTACTCAATCACCCAGACCTGTTAAAATTAATTTCAATCATAACTTATCTTAGTATATTAGGTGCATCTCATATTTGTAAAAACTGTTTTTGCGCTTTAGCGCCCTTATACTATGAACAAAAATTATAAATATTTGCATAGTTAAAATATTGTTATTTACAAGTGTGAGATGCACTCCTTATATTAGTTTATTAGCGGGCTAATTCGGTATTAAATTCGTTAACTGTTCGCCGTTTTAAAGTAACAGATTCAGAACGGGGTAACAAGTTAAATACTTGGCGAAAAGCATCATCTACTTTTTCAAAAGCTACTAAACCTTTAGCGTTAAAAGCAACTTTACCTTGTTGGTCAATAATAACAGTTTGAGGCACAAAGCCTTGGTAATAGTAACCCGCTTCTGTGGGGGAGTAACTGTCTTTAACTGGAATAGCATCGATATCAATAGGCATAAAATCAGCAACGCGACCATAGAATGCTTGTAATTGGGAAACTATGGTAGCATACTGTTTACAATCGCTACTATCATCTACATAAAAAACTAACAAGGCTGGCACCTGGCGTTGTAGAGAGTCTGCTAAGGTTACTTTTGGCGGTATTAAGGAACCATTACCCCCATAAAGGGCATAGATATTACCATCAAAATTATCGTCTTTAATTCCTGCTAGGGCTGGGGAAGTCCCTATCACAAATAAACAGCTAAAGCTGACTAAGAGAGTAAGCAAACAAGCAGATAAAATTCCCTGCCATGTCGGGCGAAAGGAGGTAAGGTTAATTTTGGGTAAGGGCGATCGAGAAAATATCATACTGTGGCAAGTTCAAATTTGATGCATTTTTTAGCCTAATAATTTTAAACTATAATTGCCACTTGGAAAAGTAGTAGTTTTTAATTATGTCTGATTTCTAGGGCAAATTTTGGCCGATCGCTATCAAATCTCTATCAAAATATGTTAGTTAAAATCTGATTGACAGATATCTTGAAAATATATATAATTAAATTACCTAAATTTATACAATTAAAACGTTAAATAATCTTTGATGAATATGAAATTTTTTTTACATAAAGTCAAAGTTGCTATTCAATATCGATGGCGTGTATTATGGCGAAAAATCCAAGAAATACACGATCGCCTAATATTTTTATGGTTGGTAAATGCGGTTAGTCAACCGATGGATATTAGCGAAAAATCAGCTATGGTGTTTTCTCCCCATCAAGATGATGAAACTTTAGGATGTGGAGGAACGATCGCCCTGAAAAGACTAAAAAATATACCAGTAAAAGTAGTTTTTCTGACTAATGGCCAGGGTTCCCATGCTGGACATCCTGGTATTACACCGGAGGAATTAATAACAATACGCCACCAAGAAGCATTAACAGCTTTAAATATTTTGGGAGTGTCAAATTTAGATATTAATTTTCTCAATTATCGAGATGGGGCTATGCGTTATTATGCCGAAGTTAAACGTACAGAAATTATCGAAAAATTAGTAAATTTAATCCAAGCTTTTCAACCCGAAGAAATTTATGTTCCCCATCGCCAAGATAAAAGTAAAGATCATGAAGCTACTTATGAATTGGTACAGGAGGCGATCGCAATTTCTCAAATACAAGCCCAAGTTTTCCAATATCCTATTTGGATAATTTGGAAATCAGTATTATTTCGAGATTTAAAATTAGAACATTTAGCCGGATGTCGTCGGGTTTCTATCCATCCTGTTTTAAATCAAAAAAAACAAGCTATTGCTGCCTATCGGTCCCAATGTGAACCGATCGCACCGGAAAAATATGTAATTTTATCTCCAGCTTTTCTGCAACGTTTCTTTTCTCCCCATGAGTTATTTTTTACCGAACCTTAGTTAATTAATTTAATTTTTATTTATGCAGTCTCACAGGTTTTGTTTTGCTACTTTAGCTATGGGGAAAAAATATCGTTCCCTAGCCTTAGAATTAGCAAAAGATTTAGAGAAATTTACTGATATTAAATTTATTATCCTCACCGATAAACCTTTGGAGTTTAGTCAGCAAACAAATGTGTTAGCTTTTCTCCACACTCAACAAAGTGTTAGCTGTTATCACGATAAATGTTATGTACTAGAAAAGGCTTTATCTCTCTACGATGCCTGTATTTTTCTTGATGCTGATATGCGAATTTTAAGAGAAATTGTACTTCAGGAATGGCTACCAGGTATAACAGCTAGAAGTTACGCTAATATTATTAAACATAATCAAAATAATACATTTTTACCTGATCTGCAAAAAATAGCTAAAAAATGGGATTTAGATTTAGAAAATATTAACTTTGTCAGTGAATTTTTATTTGTTATCACTAAAGATAATCATAAAGAACAGGAATTTATTAAACTTTGGAAAAAATTAGGTAATTATTTAGAATTACACGGTATTTATAATGGAGAAGGCAACGCGATCGCCTTGGCTGCTGCTAAAGCTGGATTAATAATTAGATATGATGAAATGCCAGGAATTGATTTTTTTAATGATAAAATTGAAAAAATCCGCATCCAAAAAGGGCAAAGGGATGCTAATATTACGCAAAAATATTTTGATGAGTATCAAAAAATAGCCTTTCCTAACAAACCTAAATGGCAAAAAGCTTTAGATAAATTAGGCTATATTATTAAACGTTTTTATTTGATAATTCGGTTAAAAATCAAAAGTTTGGCAGATATTAATTTTTATTATAAATAATTAATGATTTATCGTAATGCCCAATTTTCTCGTTTTGGGCCATTTGGACTGGAAAAAAATCTGGCTAATTTCTTAAAAATATGTTAAGTTTTGTAAAAATACCCAAGGAGTACCATTATGAGTACAGGTTTTAGCAAGGTTGAACAGAAAAAAACCAGCCCAGCAGCACAAAAGCGTAAAAAGGCGGCGAAACAATACGACCAAATGAAATCTGATGGGATGCCAGAATTTACGATTTTTATGCGAATTAAAGATAAGAAAAACTGGTTTCCGGTCGGTTCCCTGGCGGTAAATCGCAGTAGTAAAATTAATGATGCTATTTTTGCCAATGAGAAAGAATTGCGACAAGGAGGTTTTCGACTGTTTCCAATTTTGTTAAAAAATCAACAAAACTTAGAATATGGATATAAATTAAAAGGTTCCGAATTTGCTGATGAACCTATACAAGTTGCTATTCGCCCGCAGCCAGGTTTAGGTAATGCCATTCAAGGGGCGATCGGGCAATTTACTAATCGTATTTCTAATATTTTCCGACGTGGTGAATAACTATAAATAAGGTAGGCATTGCCTACCTTATATTTTGATTAGATATTTATTTTAATTATGATAATCATATATTTTTACCTAAAGAGATGCAGAAAATACATAGAAAATATTTAAGAGAATACACTATTATTTTTTTTTAAAGGTTTTAATTGTAATTAAATTCCGTAATATTACGGAAGTAATTGATGTGAGCTTATGAGATATTTAAATGCAACCCCAAATTAAGAATAAATGGCTGCATCTTTACCATGATTAATCCAGATATTTTTCTATTAGATTTGTTTGCTACTATTAATCGTCAGAGTACGGAAGCAGATATAGAAAAATATATTATTATTCCGCTTTTACAGTTATTGGGTTATAGTAATAAAGATTGGCATGAACAAGCTATTTTTGGTAAGAATCGTTTTGATTTTTTAGTTCATCCAAAAGAATTAGTCAAATCTCCTCCCTATTTAGTTATTGAAGCTAAATCACCTAAAAGACAAATTTTTTATAATAGTTGGCAAATTAACCAATATATGCGTAAATGTGATGCAGTTTTAGGGCTTTTAACTAATGGCTACCATTTTCGCATTTTATATCATTATGAAAATCAGATAGAAACTATCGCGGAATATTCCCAAAAAGAGTTAATTGCTAATTTTAAACTGGTTTATAGTTTATTTAGTAAAGAAAGCTGTTTAAAATTTGCTTATGCTTTGTCTTATATGCAAGATAAAGTAAATCAAAGATTTATTAATATAATATCTAAAGCTTTTCAAAATGAAGCTATATTAAACTTGTTTAAAAAAAAGCAACCTATTATTTTTGCCCAGCAAAAAGATAACCCTCTAATTAATTCTGAGGAAGATAGCTTAAATAGTAATGAAGAAAGGAAGGATAAAGGAATGATTATTACTGTTTTTAACAATAAAGGTGGCGTGGGTAAAACTACCATGACTATTAATTTAGCTGCTGCCATCAATAAACTAGGTAAACGAGTGTTATTGATTGATATTGATGCTCAAGCTAATTTAACCACTGGCTTAGGTATCGATCCTTTAGATGATATTGAATTGCAGGGAAAAAAAGATGTTACTCATCTTTTAACTGAGCCAAAAACTAAGTTAGAAGATACTATTATTTGTAAAAAATGGCCGCATATTGGTGTGGAAATAGATATTATTCCTTCCCATATTCGTCTTAGTCAAATGGAGGCTGAATTAATTCAAATATTTGATAGCGATCGCCTACTGTTGAAAAAGCTAAAAAATCATAATTACGACTTTATCTTTATCGATCCGCCTCCCTCTTTTGGTAAAGTTAATCGCATTTCTTTAATGGCTTCTTCCGGTATTTTAATTCCTACCCAATTATCTCCTTACCCTGTCAGGGCTTTAGAATATGTGCTAACGGAAGCTTATCGAATTCAAGAAGTAAGAGAAGATAATTTGCCGATTTTGGGAATAGCTGTTAGTATGTATGATGAAAAATCATCCACTTTTAATGCGGCAATGGTCGATCATATTTATGAGATTTTGCAAAAACATCCTACAGGTAAACAAATTAAATTATTTAATGAAGATACGTGGATACCGCGTTTAAATATTGTTGCTAAATGCCCCGATAAAGGTTATCCCCTGCATCAAGTAGAGTTTGATTCATCTATGCTTAGTGGTGATAAACAGTCAGCCGAAAAAGTTATCGATCGTTATCATCAATTAGCGAAGGCATTAATTAATCATATTAATCAAGGAGAATCATAAAATTATGGATAGATCTGAGCGAACAATTAGAATAGAAAAAAACTTAAAACCTATTCCAAATAATCATGCTCAAGTTTATACTTCCCTCATTGCTATCCCCCCAGGCGATCGAGAAATATCTCCAACGAGACGGCAAGAATTAGAAGCTAGTCTTAGTCAACATCAAAGTAATTTAATTCCTTTAATTTTGCGGCGCACAACAGCCTATACTGAAGATGAAGAATTTGAAGTAATATATGGTGCTGATTGGTGTATTGTTGCCCAAGAAATAGGTATTGAAAAATTATGGGTTTGGGTATTTGAAATACCCGATGAGGAAGTAGATAATATTAAAGCCGAAATGCAGCAATTATTGGGAAATGATATTGCTTTACCATTACCAAAAAATCCAGAAAAAGAATCAAATAATACTGGTAATAATGAATTGTTAGAAGTAAAAAAATTAGTCCAAAGATTAGAAATATCTTTGCAACAAGATATTAAACTTCTACATCAAAAAATTGAGGATAGATTAAATCTAGTAGATTTTTATCAAAAGCTAGAAAAATTAATAGATGGCAAGTTAGACAATGCCTTGCAAAACCTTACTTTGCCAAATATTACTCCCCGTGAAGTTATAGTGAGGGAAAGTAATGTTAGTCAGCCGGAAAAAATAAATTTAGCGATCGCCACAAAGGATGACATTATTAAGGCTATAGACAATGAAAAACGCGGAATAGCAGCGTATAATGCTATTGAAAAGTGCAAAGAATCAGCAAGAAAATTAACTTGGGCAAATTTGGAAAAATGCACAAAAACAGGTCCTTATAAAGTTAAGGGTTTTGCTAAGGGTACTTATAAAGAATTAAAAACTATTGGATATATAGAGGAAATTTGATTTTTAATTAAAAATATATCTACAGAAAGGATGCATTTCATATTTGACAAAAACGAATATTTGGACTATACAAATATCTATAATGGGCATATTCCAGGAAAAGCGAAGCGCAACAACTGTTTTTTACTCTAAAAATGCATCCTAAACAAAAATTATAGTGGTGATTTTTTGCAAAACTTTTAAGGCTTGCAAGGCACCGCTAATTAATCTAGCAGCAGCAATAGGCTGTTTTAACATGGCTATTGCTAAAGGTAATGGTTTAATATTACCTTGAGTGTCTATGCTTTGACTTAAATCGGGTATATTATGGTGAGAATTATCACTAATTACTCTTAACATGGCTACCGAAAAACCGGATTTTTTCAGGTTTTGTAAAACCGCAAAACCTTCCATATCGACTACATCAGTATTGTATTTTTGCTGTAATATTTGTTTTTCTGTAGCAGTAGAAACGACGCGATCGCTAGTTAAACTTTGTACTATATTAGCTTGATTTTTTAATTTATCTTGCAACCAAGTGATTAACTCTACATCACAAGATTCTATAAGAATATTATCATCTTGATGATAAATACAATTGTGATAAATTACCACATCTCCAACTTGATAACGAGGGGATAAACTACCACATACACCCATTAGTAAAATTTTAGACTGGGGATGATTAACAATTTCTGGAAATGCTGACAAATTGTCTAAAAATGCCTTAACAGAATTGACGCCCACAGGAATAGGAATTACTGGCAAAGTCACATTAATTTGACGCAAAGCGCGAGAAATAGCTTTATATTCTGCACCTTGGGGAACGAGGATGAGATTAAATGGGATATTGGGCATGGGAGATGGGGC
>CAWUOF010000178.1:0-7991 GCA_963923765.1 uncultured bacterium
CATTCGCTCCATCCTTTATCCTGTAAAGGTTTTAGCCTTCTTGTTACCCCTACAGCAACAGATGATGTAGTTGTTGTTAGCAAACTTCTCAAAGGTTGATGCATGAGGGAACTAGCTAATAAACGACGATAAAGATCGCTAAGTTGAATGGCAACTCCTGTCCAGCTAAAATTTTGCTGTACTCGCACAGATGCTTGTTTTCTGAGTTTTCTCGCCCATAATTCATCGGATAAAATACGATCGATAGCTGCGGCAAAAGCAGTATAATTCTGAGGTGGAACTAACAAACCGGTTTCTTCAGGTATAACGGTAAATTTTAAACCACCTACATTAGAAGCAATTACAGGAGTGCCGCAAGCCATAGCCTCGATCGCTACTAATCCAAAAGGTTCGTAATGACTGGGAATTACACAGATATCCGCAGCAGTGTAATAAAGTGGTAATACATCATGTCCGATGCGACCGGTAAATAAAGTTTGTTCTGTTAAGCCAACTTCTTGCACAATCTTTTCAATACGTTGTCTTTCTTGGCCGTCGGCACGTTCTACATCACTACCACCAGCAATTACTAATCGTAATTTATGATGATTTCTAGTTTGAGATATGCCACAGGCTCTGACCATTGTTTCTATGCCTTTGCGGGGGTCAAATCTGCCTACATAAAGCACGATTTGTTCATCAGCAGCAAAACCTAATTTAGTTCTCGCTTCAGCTTTTGGAATCATCCGAAAATTATCGATATCTGTACCACAGGGAATAATTTCTATGTCACCTTGCCGAGAAACTAGCTGATGTAAATATTCTTTTTCCTGTGGACTGGTGGCAACTATGCAATTAGATTGTTGTAAAATTTGTTTTTCTACTGTTAATCTAGTAGTAGCGATCGATGGTTTATGGGTAACATTTTGATATTTTATTACACCTAAAGAATGATAAGTATTTACTAACTGAATATTGCTAATTTTTTGCAACTGCAAGCCAACCCAAGCTGACATCCAATAATTGGTATGAATTAAAGGATAATTAGTACATTCTTTAGCCTGAAACTTGCGGAATGATTCGACAAATTCAGGCATATATATAAACAAATCATCACGGGGAATAAATTTCTGGGGACCAGCAATTAAGCGAATCGTTCTACAGTAGGGAGAATGCTGCACAATTTCTGGATCGTTTGGGTTAGTTTTGCGGGTGAACATATCCACCTGCCAGCCTAATTTTGCTAAGGCTTCTCCGACTTTACGAACATAAACATTTTGTCCGCCTGCTTCTTCTTTGCCTATTTCGGCGGCAGGATCTGCATGATCAGAAATGAGCGCGATCGCTTGTCTACTAGAGTTACCTCGACGGGAGTTGATTACAGATGTTTCCGAAGTGTAATTAGCAGCATTAATTTTATTGCTATTCCGACTCGACTCTTTACTTTGATTTATTAACATGGCTTCACATCGATTGATTTGTAGTTACACCAATTAGGTAGAATTGAATTAGTTTTTTTACCTCCAAAAACCTGTTTTTTACTAATTGCTGTCATGTACATTAAATCACAAAGTGGTGGATAATTAGCTATTTTTTCATTACCAAATTAGAGCTAGTATGGAAATGTCCATTATTGGCCAACCGATTAGCCAGAATTTGGTGATAAACCATTTCGTAACCATCAGTCATAGATTGAGCACTAAAGTTAGTAACAACATGATTTCGACAAGCATGGCGACTGAGGTGAGCAGTTTTATCGATCGCAGCTATACATTCTTCGATGCTATGACACAGAAAACCAGTTTTATTATGGGCAATTATTTCGGATGTGGAACCCATTTCTATTGCAATTACTGGTGTACCTACTGCCATTGATTCAATCATTACTAATCCAAAGGGTTCTCGCCAGGTAATGGGAAATAAAGTCGCAAATGCTCCCCCCATGAGAGCGCATTTTTGAACGTGGTTAGCTTCTCCTAAAAATTCTATTTGCTTGCCATCAATGTGTGGTTTAATTTCTTTTTCAAAAAATTCGCGATCAACTTTATCTACCTTTCCTGCTATTTTTAAATGCCATCCCGATTTTTTGGCAATTTCGATCGCTAAATGGGGGCCTTTTTCTGGAGATAAACGACCGAGAAAAGCTAAATAAGGAGGATTATTTGGTTTTTCGTGAAATTCATAAATATTTGTATCAATGCCATTGTAAACAGTAGCAAGGCAATTTAAATTTAATCGCGGTTCTCTTTGGGAATTGGAAATACTAACAAATGCTTGTTTCCTAGCGTAATCAAACATTTTTTCGTTATCTGGTGTAAAAATACCATGCAGTGTATGAACTGTTGGGGTTTTTATTAACTTTGCATAGGGTAAAGCTCCACATCCTATATGAGAGTGAATAATATCGAATTCATGAGCTTTTTCGCAAATTCGACTCATTAGTAACATTTCATAGATGGCATAATCTTTTACCAAAGAGTCTAAACGTATAGCTTGCGGGTGAATCGCTTCTAATTGAGCCAGGGTAATAGAATCACCAGTAGCAAATAAAGTTACTTCATGTCCTCTTTTAACTAATTCATCACAAAGTAAACCAACAACTAATTCAATGCCGCCATAAGCAGGTGGTGGAACTCTTTCCCATAAAGGGGATATTTGGGCAATTCTCATCTGCATTTCTCCTAATATTAAGTAGGGTTTCACTCTTTATTTACAAGAGGATACTATCTATGTATTCAGAGTATTTTTTGATTGATTTTTAATTTGGCGGTACAGTCAATATTTTAGTTAAATAGTTAAGGAAAAATATAGTTTTGGCAACTGCTACTTTGTACGGATATCTTGACTTGTAATAATAATATGTTTTATGGGAAAAGTTGAATAACTGGTTAAAACTTAAATAAACAGTATTTTAGAAAAAAATCTGCTGAATATTAATAGCAGTAACTAGCAAAATTATATAATTAGGTAATTTTATAAATATACATAAAAAATAAACTGCAAATTTGGGATTTTTTTAGGGTTTTTTAGCTTTTTGTTAGAGTTTTTTTAGAATTTTATGGTACTTGGTTTGTTTTTTATGATTTTTGTGGTTAAACCTTTTTCTAATTTATTTTTTGTGAAAGTATATAAATTGGGATACTGGATATAAATATAGTTGGGAAAATCACAAATAATTTATTACTGCTGATAATTATGAGGTTTACTACTTAATTGGTTCGGAAAACCGTACTTAATTAATCTTTTTAGAGAAAAATTACCTAATTTAAATAGATATATCTAAAAAGTAGAGAAGTATAAAGAGGGAAAAGGGAGAAAAGGATAGAATTTGATGATTTAAGTACAAGAATAGATTTTTGATGGATTTGCAAAGATATTTATTAATAAATATCAAAAACCTCAAATTACTAATTATTTAGAAAAATTTCTATCTGGATGGAAAGAGAAAAAAGGTTTTTAAATAGCGATCGTCCAATTTGCAGCAATTTCCGGAAATTTGTATCAAATTGCTGGTTATAATTTACAATTATAACCCCAATAAATGTAATAGAAACAAAAATTTGCGAAAAAAATTATTTTAATCTGGAAAAGTTGTAAATTATATAAGGTATCTGTTTTAACATTAAACTAAATTTCTTATAGCAGGATGCTAATATGTCTGCAAATCGTAAACTTGACACTTTTTCCTTAGCTGCTTTGTTAGTTTCCGCCCATTACGGATTAGGATTTATTTTAGGAACCGCAGAAAAATCTTTTACTTTAGGTACTGCTGGTAGTCTTTATGCTTTTTCCTTGGGGTTAGGAACGATCGCCCTATTAGGATTAGCAAAATTTTACTGGACACGAGTAGAACAAATCTGGACATTACTAGGAGAAACCTACGGCGATCGCGTCAAACTTCTGGTCGGTTTCATGTCTTGGTCTTCCTTTATTGGCATTTGTGCTGTACAAATGATTTCCGCAGCTTTTATTCTCAAAGTTTTAGGAATACCAGTACTTACCAGCATGATACTTTTAGCTAGTTTATTTACTATTATTTCGTTATTACCTGTTGAAAAAGCCGGTTATTTATTTCGTGGTTTATTAATAGTTAATTTTTTAGCTTTACTTTACGGAGTTTGGGCATTAGACGCTTTACCAGCTTATTTTATATCTCCCCTGGGCTTTATTAATTCACTTCAACAAGTTAGTGCACCAAATTTAATCGGTATTTCTCTATGTACAATTTTCCTAGTAATGATTGATATGAAATATCAGCAATTTGTAGTACAAGCTAAAGATCTGCGTAGTTTATACCAAGGCTGTATATTAGCAGCTATAATACTAATGTGTCTGGCGTTTTTACCTAGTTCCTTGGTTTTAGCTGCTCAAAATGCCAATATTTTACCTGCTAATATTGATGCTAAAGAAACTCTGCCTTTTATTCTATCTTGGATTGGTGGGGGTACGGATAAACCTTTAGGTTTTATTTTAATCATGTCGTTATTAATTCCCGCTTTAGGTATTGGTAGTAGTATTTTACGAGTACAAACTAAAACTTTTTTAGATTTTGAAATTGTACCCGCATCTAACCTAAATCGAATACTTGTAGCTAGTTTTAATGCTCTTTTTGCGTTAGCTGTTGCTCTGAAAGGGGGAGAAATTGTGAATTTAATTGTATCTTTTTATGCTGCTTATGTAGCTGCCGTTTTTGTACCTTTTGTGGCTTATTTACTCAAGCAAATCCAAATTTATATTTGGACAAATATCGCTGTTAAATTATCTTTAACTATTGGTAGTATATCATCATTATCGGTATTGATTGTAACTTTATTTGTGCCTAAAATAGCAGTATTTGGTAATCGGGAGTTAAATATTATGGTTATAGGAATTGGTTTTGGTATTTTCGGCTTGTTAATAGGAGAAATTATAGAAAAATATATTTTAGTATCTAAAAATCCAGAATTTAAGTAATTAGGATAAATTACCATGTTAAAATATAAAAAATTGTTGATTACTATGGTTTTAGTGGCATTTTTATTAGTTATTTCTATGCAGCAACAACTAGCCAAAAATATGCAAGATAATAAAGTAAAAATGCTAATTCCTCTCTATGCTTATCCTAGTTGGTATCAGCCCGAAAAATATATTTGGCCGGATATTGCTAATGCGGCAAGTCAGGTATCGATCGCCGCTATTATTAATCCCAATAACGGCCCAGAGAAAAGCTATCCTAATCGCGATTATTCTAAAGGGCTTCAGGAACTAGAAAAAGCTGGTGTTACTATTTTTGGCTATGTTTTTACTAAATATGGCAACCGCCCAATTAATGAGGTAAAAGCAGATATAGATTTATACGATAAATATTACAAAATTCATGGCATTTTCCTAGATGAAGCTGCTAGTAATTCCCAGCAAATTGATTATTATCGAGAAATTTACCAATATATCAAAACTAAAGCAAATTTAAAAACGGTTGTACTTAATCAAGGAACCCATACTGATGAAGGCTATTTAATGCAACAGGCAACAGATATTACAGTGATTTTTGAAAACTATTCTAAATTTTGGCCGGAATATACACCTAGTTCCTATTTAACTAAATATCCAGCCGATCGCTTTTCCGGTTTAATTCACTCTGTCCCTGATGTGGCGACAATGAAAAAACATATTGATATGGCAGTAAATAGAAATATTGGCTATATTTATGTTACTGATGATAGCCCTGATAACCCCGATAAAAATCCTTGGAATAATTTACCTTCCTACTGGCAACAAGAAATAGATTATCTGAAATCTTTAAATTTATCAGATGGTAAAGCTTCTCGCCCTGGAAAATGATAAATTCTAATGTTTTCATCTTCATAGTAAATTGAAACATTAGGATAATTACGGCGATAAGCTTCGCACATATTTAATGCCTCAAATTGTAGCTTGGCGCGTCCCGCCGATGAACGATAATTTTGATAGGTAATATCAGATAATGTTGTATAGGGTAAGCCTATAGCTTCTGAAGAAAATGTCACAAAAGGTCGTTTTTCTATGAAAATAAATAAATGGGGGGTATCTATAGGAAAAGTAAAATCAGATTTACTAACTTTTGGGGCATATTTTTCGACAAATATTCCTAAATCTTCATACCAAGCCGCCCCATAAATTTGTGATAGTTGTTCTACTGGGGCGACAATAGTCCAAGTTTTTATCGGAAATATTCGCCGAATTTCTAAGGTTTTTCTGGCGGTAATTTCATATTCTAAATATTGAATTTTAGGGTTTAATGGTAATAAAAAATTAACGGAAATAGCGAAAAATACAATTAAACATATTATTGGCGATCGCTTACCCAATATCCCACCTAATATCTTAGCTAAGTTTATAAAAATTATGCCGGTTAATAAACTTAAAGCTATGGGCATGGTTAATAAAAATATTTGATTCCAAGTAAAAGGATTTTCTGGAATAGCTGCCAGCGATGCTAATAATAACCAAATTATAGTAACTAAACTTAATCCTAGTTTATCATTGACAATTATTCCTAATATTCCTACTAGGGCAATTATTAATAATATTGGTGCTGTTATAGTTATAATTGCTAGGGCAAAAATTATATTTATTAATGGGATAAACTTAGGATAGGTTTGATTTCTATAAAAATCTCTATATAAACCTAAAGTTAGTAGTAAAAAAATAATACCTATTTCTAAATTTGTAAATGACCATTGACGCACTAGGAATGTGTTTAAATTATAGTTTATGTTACTTAGAATTGCTTGGAAATAATCAGATATTTCTCCAGGTAGTTTTTCTGGTAAGGTAATAAATAAATAGGCACTTAAGCTAAACATCCCTACTAAAGCGGCAGCACCATTTTTGCTGAGGGAATGGAGACAATAGCCTAAGCTAAATATTAATATAATTCCTAAGCAGGGGGAGAGAAAACGTACTATATATATGGCATCGATCGAACCTAGAAGGGATAGGAAAGCCGCTATAGTTGCTAAAACTGGGATAGGAAAATTAGATGAAATTTGTAGTCGATCGCCCTGGATAATTTGTCGAGTTAGTAGCAAATTCTGATAACTCTCTGCATTGGCAAAACGCATTTCTAATAAGGGATATTCAAAACGCAGGAATATAGCAAAACTAATTATTATTGTTAAAGCTATTGTAGCTAAAGTTCCTGGCATAGTATTTATACCAAAAAAAATTATGGTATTAACTATCCATTGTTTACAAATTTGCCATAGGTGAAATATAGTTTTTTTGAATTCTTGCCAAGAAAAACCTCGATCGATAGCGTCTAAAAGCCAAAATACTAAGTTTTGTAAAATTTCTCTACCTTGTTCTTTTAGCTGCCAATTAATTTTATCAAACCATCCTATTAATAAACAGAAAATATAAGCGAATACAACGGTAAACCAATTGAATATATGTAATTGATTCCCTATTAAAACTATTGTAACTATGCTGAAAAATATGCGAGTAAAATTACCTGCTATCCACGTAGTTTTAGAAACTTTATTACTCATAGAAAAGCTTTTAGCTGGTAGGCAAAAGCAGAAAATCATTAACAGTGTACAAGTCCACCAGGCGGCGATCGAGTCAAAAATTAAAGTTTTATTAATAAACATAGTCTATTTGTCAAATTTGGCCCTAACAAACACTTCCTTGACTGACAAATTATTTATCTTTATAGAACATAATAAATTCAAATCAAGTTTATTTACCTACATAAGTTATACTTAAAAGTTATAATTAACATCCCCTATTAACAAAAAAATTATTTTTTTGTTATTTTTATGCCAAATTGGCAGCCATAATAGATCATTTTCTGCCATTACTTACTATATTAGTGCAGATTTTATTAACCAAATACAATCAAATATCTCAAAATCTTTGTGGAAATTTGGCAACATAAAAGCATCAAATAAATTTAAATTAAAAAACAACAATAGGCAAAAAAATTAATTATTAGCTAAAAATACCTACAAATTTATCCATAGGATAATAGGACAGGATCTGTCTCTTATACA
>CAWUOF010000179.1:0-7982 GCA_963923765.1 uncultured bacterium
CCGTATAAACTATACAATTGCGAGAATAATAGTTAAAAGGTAAATAACCATTACCCGATCCGGAACCAAAGGCAAAATGTAAAACCTTCATGCCGGGAAATTCAAATTTATCGCGCAATTCTTCTACTTCTGGAGTAATAATTCCTAAATCTTCAGCAACGATCGGTAACTTACCTAGTTTTTCGTTAACAACATTAAAAAACTCTTCGCCGGGAACTTTTACCCATTTACCTTTGATGGCATTACTTTCTCCCATTTTAACTTGCCAAAAAGATTCAAATCCTCGGAAATGATCGATACGAATTATATCTACATATTCCAACAATGCCTCAAAGCGTTTTATCCACCAATCAAAGTTTCTTTCTTTGAGTTTTTTCCACAGATAAACAGGATTTCCCCATAGTTGTCCAGTTTCACTAAAATAATCTGGGGGCACTCCCGCAATGCCTGCTGGATTGCTAGATTTTTGATCGAGACAAAATATCTCTGGATTAGACCAAACATCAACGCTATCATGGGCTACATAAATCGGAATATCGCCAATTATTTCTATGCCTCGATCGTTGGCATATTTTTTTAATTCTGACCATTGATTAAAGAATTCAAATTGGAGGTATTTTTGGAATATTACCTCAGTTTTTAGACATTTATAACAGGCTTCTAGGGTGATAGGATCTCTTTGGACAATGGCTTTATCCCAAGTATTCCAAGCCATGCCCCTATTCATTTTTTTTAATGACATAAATAGGGCATAATCATCTAGCCATTCTTGCTTTTTTTCACAAAATTCTACAAAGGCTTCTTGTGGCTTTGTTTGGAAATTTTCGTAAGCTTTCCATAACAATTCCATTTTGGTATGAATGGCTCGATCGTAATCTACATGATCTTCGGGAAATTCTGGCAGATTTTCCAAATCTTGATATGATAATAAATCTTTTTCCCGTAGTTTTTCTGGGCTAATTAGCAGGGGATTTCCAGCTATAGCAGAATAACACATATAGGGAGAGTTACCATGTCCGGTCGGCCCTAAAGGTAAAACTTGCCAAATCTGTTGGCTAGTTTCTGCTAAAAAATTAATAAAATGATAAGCATTAGGGCCTAAATCTCCCACCCCAAAACGACTGGGAAAAGAAGTAGGGTGTAACAAAATACCACTTGATCTAGGAAAAGGCATAAAAAATTACAACCAATCAGGATTATTTTGGGCAAGAATACATTATGAGTATTTCTGGCTTATGTTTGACTTTATCATGGGACTTGCAGCAACTATATTTTGTTTTTTTTTAATTCCTCATATTTAATTATCTATCCAACCCGATCGCCCTGGGCTATTTTGGCTCTGAATACATTTAATTTATATATTTTTATTTTCTGCTTATGTTGGTAATACTTGGATATTAAGCTTTTTATCTTGTTTAGGCCATGTTTTTTTAGAAAGTTAACTGGATTTTAATTATCTTAATAATATGTTAAAATACCAATATTGTCCCTGGGATAAACTATCGATTATTAACATCTGAATTTTATTCAACAATCAGTATTGAACAATAAAACCCGATTTTTTAAAGCGATCGCCAACTTAGCAACCGACTTTATCCAAAGTTACTAAAAAATTATTACTTTTACACAAAATCAGCCAGAAAACTATGGTTTTTCGCTCAATTTTTTGTCAGGATGAAAAGCAGATGGTTTTAACTATTGGAACAATTTACTACTCTTTTATTGAGGCTTTCCTGTGCCTAATCGCATACCCTTGTTTTCGCTAATAATTTTTTTAACTTTAGGAGGTATTATTCAGCCTGCTTTTGGACAGGCATTGCTACCTCATACCCCACAAGTAGATACAGCCGATTTGGAAAATAAAGGCTTAAGTCTAGCAGAAGAAGCCGCACAACTGGCACAATTTAAACAATATGACATGGCTTTATCTAGGGCAAAGTTGGCCACTCAGTTAGCTCCAAAAAATTATCGCGTTTGGTATCTGTTGGGTAAATTATATTTGCAAAATGATGAAATAGATAAAGGAATTGAATCATTACAAAAATCTCGCACTTTGGAACCAAAAAATCCAGGAATTATGTTTGCTTTAGGGTCAGCAAATTTTCAAAAGAAAAAATATGCTGAAGCTGTTGAGAATCTGCAAGCTGGATTAAAATTAAAACCCGATGTACCAGGAGCTTTATTTGACTTAGGCAATGCCTATTATATGTTGCGCCAATTTAGTAACGCGATCGCTCAATACGAAAAAGCCGTCGCTACTGAAAAAACTTTTTGGCCAGCTATTAATAATATCGGGTTAATCAAATATGAAAAAGGCGATGTAGAAGGGGCTTTGCGGCAATGGCGATCGGCTGTAGCTATTGATCAAAAAGCTGCCGAACCCTTACTAGCTATGGCTGTGGCTCTTTATACTAAAGGCGATCGGGAACAAGGCTTAAAGTTGGGAGAAACTGCTTTACGCTTGGATAATCGTTATGCAGATATTAAGTTTCTTAAAGAAAATCTCTGGGGCGATCGCCTGCTGGGAGATACCCAAAAATTCCTAGAAACTCCCCGTATTAAATCTACTTTAGTGCAATTAGAAGAGCAAAACCTTAGTCAGCCCTAATTACTCTAAATCTAATAGCCAGAAAACATCTAATGGCTAAAGCTAAAAGTTTTGGCCATTAGTTCCTCACCAATTTTTCCCAAAATCTAGCGATCGTCTATTGTGGGGATATAAATTTCATAATCTCATCTACAAAAGCTTGATGATCGACTACTGGCTTAGAAATATAAGCATTTGCGCCACTTTGTTTCAAAAAATTTTCGCGATCGCCTGACATAGCATGAGCCGTCACTAAAATTATCGGTAGATTAGCTGTATTTGGATCCGCTTTTAACATTTGCGTAATTTTAATCCCGTCTACTGGCTTGCCTTTGTACACACTATGGGACAGGGAAACATCCATTAAAATAATATCTGCTTCCTTGGCGTGGGCAATTTTCATTACTTCCTCCACATCTTCCGTACCCTTGACATTAAAGCCGCCCCGTTTAGTCAGAATTTTGGAAAAAACGCGCATATTAATTGGATCATCTTCTACAATTAGAACCGTTTTCATAAAAAAATAGGCTGGACACTATTCTACTTTAAAGGATAGGCGAGTAAATAGCTTTTAGGCTAAATACCTGCAAAATCAAAAATTTAGACCTAAGCTACTACAACAGCGCTTATTTGGCCATCTATCGTAGGATAACAGGTTTATTTTTAACAAGCTATTAATCATTTAAATAACATATTATCATTATCATCAACTATTACCTATATTCCATTAATTTTAAGAGTTATCGAGAATTTATTTTATCATTTATATATGTAAATTAACTAATTAAAATATATTTTCTTTTTTTCCTGGTTATGGAAAATAGTATTTGCGGTATCTTTGGCTGTATGAATAGAAAATTTTAATTGAGTAATAATCACATTAATAAATTAAATTTACTTATGATTTAACCCAATTAAATTATAATTTTTTATAATAAAAATAAATCGTATCAAAAAGCCATAAAATCTATTGAAAATTCAATGGCATATTGATTATGTTGACTCAAAGCAAAAAAGGAAACTTGGCAATCAAACATTTAAACACTGTCAAAGTTCCGAACTCCATCGAAATACATTCTGGTCAAGATGTAATCAAAGGGTTAACTAATAACCACAAAAGTTTACCAGCCAAATATTTCTATGACGATCGCGGTTCCCAGCTATTTGAAAAAATTTGTGCATTACCAGAATATTACCCCACCCGCACTGAAGCATCAATTTTACGTCAGTATTCTCAAAAAATTGCCCAAATAACAGGGGCTTGTGAATTGGTAGAATTAGGCAGTGGTAGTTCCACTAAAACTCGCCTATTATTAGATGCTTATCATCAACAAGGATATCAATGTAAATATGTACCTATTGATGTTAGTGCAGGTATTCTCCAATCTAGCGCAATTCAATTACAACAAGAATATGAAGAATTACATATTGAAGCCTTAGTAGGCACTTACGATGAAGCACTCTCGCACTTGGAACCGACTACTTTGCCCGCCCGCATGATTTTTTTCTTAGGTAGTTCAATGGGAAATTTTGCGCCCCATGAATGTGATGAGTTTTTAACCAAAATTAACAAGGTACTCTCCCAAGGTGATTACTTTTTGCTAGGAATCGATTTACAAAAACCCAAGCCAATTTTAGAAGCTGCCTACAATGACTCCCAAGGTGTAACGGCTGCTTTTAACTTAAATATGCTTGAACATTTAAATAAACGTTTTAACGCCAACTTTGACACCAAATTATTTACTCACCAAGCTATCTATAATCCCAAGGATAGTCAAATTGAAATGTATCTACATTGTCAAAAAAGCCATGTTGTACATTTACAAAACCTAAATTTACAAGTTTCCTGGAAAAGCGGCGAAAGTATTCTTACGGAAATTTCCCGCAAATTTAACCTGGAAACTTTGCCAAATCAATTAGAATCTAAAGGCTTAAAAACCATAGAAATTTTTACTGACCCTAAACAGTGGTTTGGTTTAATTCTCTGTCAAGTAGTTAAGTAAAATATATTTGGGTAAATGTCTATAATGCGTCAAATTATCAATGTTTTAAAAAAATCTTGATAATTGACGCATTATTTTTTAGTTATATTTATCAAAATAATGGTAAAATAATCAATTATAAAGCGTAGGAAGACTATAAAAATGCTTGAATCTCATAACGTAATTCGATTAGATGCTTGTACCACAGAAAGTATTATTAATTACTTTGAAAATGCTTGGCAATTGGAAGATATTTTACTAAAAAGCATAGTTGGTGATGATACTTTATATCTGAATCCAGATGCTTTAAGAAATCCTTTAATTTTTTATTTAGGTCATTCCGCAGGTTTCTATATCAATAAATTAATGATGGTTAATTTATTAGAAAAAACTTTAAATCCTGAGTATGAAATCTTATTTGGAATTGGAGTAGATCCAGAAAACCCAGAAGAGTTAAATCAGGCGATCGCCCATTTAGATTGGCCTCCAGTAACAAAAGTTTGGGAATATCGGCAACAAGCTTATCAAATTGTTTTAAAAACCATAAAAAATACTCCCCTGGATCTGCCAATTCTTCCCCATCATCCCCTCTGGGCATTAATGATGGGAATTGAACATCAACGTATCCACATAGAAACATCTTCCATGTTAATTCGCCAACTACCTGTAGAAAAAGTTAAACGTCCGGAAAATTGGCAGTATGCTCCTACTAATAATAACATTCCTGAAAATAAAATGGTAGAATTATCTGGTGCGGTAGTAAAAATCGGCAAAGCTTATAACGATACAACTTATGGCTGGGATGTTGACTATGGCGATCGTACATTAGAAGTATCACCCTTTAGCGCTAGTAAATATCTAATTACCAATGCCGATTTCCTCAAATTTGTCAAAGCTGGAGGCTACGAAAATCAAGATTATTGGCATCAAATCGGATGGAATTGGAAAACCGAAAATTACATCAAACATCCTAAATTTTGGATACCTGAAAATGGTAATTACAAATATCGCGCCATGTTTGATGAAATTGACTTACCCTTAGATTGGCCAGTAGAAGTAAATTATTATGAAGCAATGGCTTATTGTCACTGGAAAGGTGAGGGAATTCGTGTCATGAATGAAGCCGAATATAATTTAGCTACCTATAGTAATATCCCACCAGAAACCAACGATATACATAATTACAATCTTAATTTTAAATTCGGTTCGCCCAGCCCAGTCGGTATGTTAGAAACCGCAAAAAGTCCCTCTGGATTATACGATTTACGGGGAAATGTTTGGGAATGGTTAACAGATAATTTAAATCCCCTAGCGGGATATCAACCCCATTTTCTGTATGCAGATAATTCAGCACTATTTTTTGATACTAAACATCAAATGATGTTAGGGGGATGTTGGATAACAAATGGTACAGAAGCTTTAAAATATTATCGTAACTGGTTCCGTCCCCATTTTTATCAACACGCAGGGTTTAGAATAGTGCAAGAATACAATTAAAGTCAGTTTCCAGTAATAATAGAATATTAAATATAACATTACTTGGCTGCATAATGTATATTATTATACAGGCGTTGGTTTAGTTTAGATCAATGCCTCTATAAACATATTTGTAAATCAGAATGTTATGAAAATTTCATATAAAATAATGAAAATATTAAATATTATTAAATATACTTGTCAATATAGTATAAATATCATATAAGAGTAGTAGAAAATTTATGGCCAGAATATATCTGAAGGCGAACCGAGAAAACAGTCAAAGATTACATTATGCCATAAATATAACTAAAAAAACCTAGAAGGAGGCTGCAAAAATGACAATTTTAATATCTACTTTAGCCAGATTTTGTGATAATTTTTCTGTAAAAATTAACCAGCAAAAACATCATAAAAGTGTAAATATATTGATTAAAAAAACTTGGCAAAAAATATTAATAATTACAGGAATAGCGCTGTCTACAAATGGAATTTATACTTATAATGCCCAAGCTAAATCTATAACAGATAACTTAGTGATAGCTCAAAATCTAGGGGGAATCATCCGACAAATATCCCTAGAAGAAATACCAATATCGGCTATGTCTGCCGCAAAAACAGTATCAGGCGCTCAATTCCAATCAGCACGAGCCGAAGTAAAATCAGATGGTTCTCTGATATATTATATCAGAGGAAAAAATCAACAAGGATTTGAAGTAGAAGTACAATCTAATTCCGTTGGTAACATTCTACAAGTGGACGAGCAAATAGAGCCAAGTGCAGTTCCTGATAATATTGTAAAAATCCTGAAAAAATGGGCAGCAGATGCCAAGGTAATTAGCACTTGGCGGAGTACTCGATTAGGTGCATTTTACTACCAATTTGTCATCCAGGATTATTGGTTAGAAATTGCTAGTGATGGCAATAAAATAAATATTTACCGAAGAGTATTTTAAGTAATCAAATTAACCAAGCATATCTGGCCCATAGTGCCAGAGAAACTTATTTAATACTCAAGTAAACAGATGAAAAATTTAAATACAGGTAACTGGCAGAAAATATTAACCGCTACTGTTACTGCCACAACAATTACATTCATAACAAATTGCGCCACAAAAGTGACTGCTAATGAAATGATTCAGGGGGCAGGAGATTCATTTTCAGCGGCTCTGTATCAACGTTATAGCCAAGAATACGAAAAGGAAAAAGGCGGAAAATTTAAATATAGCATTGTTGGCAGTGGTGGAGGAATTAGATTATTTGCAGACCAGGCGATCGATATAGGTGCGACTAACTTAATTCCTACCCCGATCGAACGAAATCAAATGAAAGATGGCTTGTTAATGATACCAACAGGGGGAAGTTCGATCGCCATAGTTTATAATCTGCAAGACGTGAAAAGCGAAATCAAATTATCTCGTGAAAAACTAGTACAAATATTTACTGGACAAATCACAAATTGGAAACAAGTTAATCCCAGCCTTCCTAATCAAAAAATTCAAGTAGTAGTTTGTGAAGGCAGTTGTGGAACTAGCTTTATTTTAACTAAATACTTAGAGAAAATATCTGGCGGAAAAATACCAGCTACTAGAGCACCTAATTGGGGATTTAATGTATTTTCTGCCTTTCCTCAAGATAGTAGAATAGCCGGAGAAATACGGAGAATAGATGGAGCAATTGGCTATGTACAAAAAAACTTTGCTATAGCCAACAAACTTTCTATAGCCAGCATAGAAAACCAAAATGGTCGTTACGTTAAACCAAATTTAGAAGAAACAAAAAAAGCCCTAGAAAATGTCAAATTTAATGACAATTTTACCACAGAAGATATCACCGATCCTAAAGATGGCTATCCCTTAGTAAGTTTAACTTGGTTGCTAGTTAATAAACAATATCCCTGTCTCTTATACACATCTGACGCTGCCGACGATACTCCT
>CAWUOF010000180.1:0-7975 GCA_963923765.1 uncultured bacterium
TCAAGCAACACCTTCTCCTGCTAGTTCTCCCGCCGTTCAAAATTCACCTAATCCAGTATTAGCACCTATTGATAAAGCTAAAGATGCAGCTAATACAGTAGAACAATCAGGGCAGAAAAAAGAATAAGATACTAATTAAAATCTTAACAAAGAAATAACCTTTTTGATTTAAGGAAAATATAAACAGGTTAATTAAAATCTGAAATATTTATCATAATTAACCTGTTGTTAATTTCTGAAAATTCAAGATTTTTGTCTTAATCTTGTAATTCCCAAATTTTGATGGTTTTATCTTTGCTACCTGTAATTAATTTTTTGCCATCGGCAGAGAAAAGAACAGATTCTACATTATCTGTATGTCCTTCTATAGTTGTCAAAACTTCCCCTGTATCTTTTGGCGAAATTCCCCGTTCTAAACGCCAAATTTTAATAGTTTTATCAGTGCTACCACTAGCAATTTTTTTGCCATCAGGACTAATAGCAACTGTTAGCACAGTACCTGTATGGGAATAGGCAGTACTAATGAGTTGACCTGTTGATAAGTCCCAAAGACGAATAGCTTTATCTAAACTACCACTAACGATAGTTTTGCTATCGTGACTAATAGCAATACTACGAATAGAAGCATAATGTCCTACCAAAGAATGTAACATTTTTCCCGTGCTGAGTTCCCAAATTTTTACTGTTTTATCTTCACCAGCACTAACTATAAATTGCTGGTCAGGACTAATAGCTAGACAATTGATTATACCTGTATGACCTGCAAGGATTTTGGATGGTGAAATATTGTTTTGATTAGGCTTAATTTGAGTTAAATCCCAGATTTTAATTTTGCCATCACTACCACCACTAACCAGAAATTTTCCATTGGAACTAATAGCGAGAGAATTAACTGAAGCTAAATGACCTTTTAAAATATTTTGAGGTAAGGAGGATAGTTGATTTTTAGTATTAAGTAAATTCCATATTTTAATTTCTCGCCAATGACCACTAACTAATGTATTACCATCAGAACTAAGTGCTAAGGCATATACCCATAAAGAAGCTATAGGTATTTGAGTTATTAATTTACCAGAGTCAACATTCCAAATTTTAATACTAGATAAATCATTACTGGCTAGAGTTTTGTTATCTTGACTAATACCTAAAGAGTTAACTGATTCTAAAGAATTTTTTAAAGTAGATTTTAATTTGAGTTTTAAACGACTGGGTGGGGGAGTAGCTGATTTTGGTATAGATATAGCATTGTTTTGATTTGTATTTATTTGTGGTGTTTCTAAAAATTGATTATTTTGGCGGGAAGTGGTAGATAATGGATTTAT
This sequence comes from uncultured bacterium, assembly GCA_963923765.1. Taxonomy (GTDB): domain Bacteria; phylum Cyanobacteriota; class Cyanobacteriia; order Cyanobacteriales; family CAWUOF01; genus CAWUOF01. Next base: position 1,323 of record CAWUOF010000180.1, read on the forward strand.
TTTGAACAAATTAAAATAAACAAAAATACTTAGGCTACTAAGGGTAAATAATAATCCGATAAAAATCAGAAAATTTTTAAATTTATTAACCATGATTATATTTAATCCTCATAAAAAATTGGCAGCAAGGAAAGGAGAAAGAATTGTTATGATTATGATTGGTTCTGATCGCCTATCAAATTAGGTTCAGTAATAATACAAAAATAGTAATTTTATGAATTTTTATTTTAGATAATTTTTCAGCAAACTGTAAAGGCTTATCTCAAAAAATATCTGCTAAAAAATCTGAACAGGGGGCTTAAATTCCCCCTCACTGTTTAGCCAATTCCTGGAATAACTGGATGGAAGAAAAAGGCTAACCCTAAAATTGCGTAGGCAGCCAGCAGTAATATACCTTCTAGCCAGTCCGATCGCCCATCGGAACTAACCGAATTAGCAATTAAAACAGATACTGTTACCGCTACCAATTCAAAGGGATTAAAATCTAGATCCATGGGTTTTCCTAAAATTAAACCCACTAAAACTAAAACTGGTGCAACAAATAAAGCTATTTGTAAACTAGAACCCACAGCCACAGAAACGGATAAATCCATTTTGTTTTTCATGGCCACAGTTACAGCCGTAGCGTGTTCTGCCGCATTACCAATAATGGGAACTAAAATTACCCCGGTAAAAAGTGCGCTTAAACCGAGATTTTTAGTAGCTTCTTCTAGGCTATCTACTAGCAATTCTGATTGATAAGCTACTGCTAAAGTAGCAATTAATAATACTCCTATCCACAACCATAGGTTAGGTTTGGTATGGGTAGTATTTTCAGTAATATTTGATGTATTTATTTCCTGGTCTTCTTCATTTTCTGCTACTCCCACATCATACAAATAACTATGGGTTTTCATAGAAAAAAGTAAAGTTAACCCGTAAACTCCTATTAAAACAATTGCCACTGAAGCAGAAAGTAATTGCATGGTATTTTCGCTAATACCACTAGAAGTAATATCTACTGCTGTTGGTAATAAAATAGCAATGGCGGCTAGATTCATAGAAGAAGCGTTAGTTCTTGCTACTATTGATTGAAAGGTTTGTTCTTTATATCGTAAACCTCCCAAAAACATAGATAAACCCATAACTAATAGCAAGTTGCCAATGATTGAACCGGTAATACTAGCTTTGACAACATCAATAAGACCGGCATTGAGAGCAACAATACCAATAATTAATTCAGTGGCGTTACCAAAGGTAGCGTTTAATAAGCCCCCTAAAGAGGGACCAACCACTACAGCAATTTCTTCGGTAGCGGTACCCATCCAAGCCGCTAAAGGGATAATGGCGATCGCCGATGTAATAAATACAACAGAAGATCCCCAGCTTAAAAAATGGGCGGCAATAGAAATTGGAATAAATACCAACAAAATAGAAATGAGGTTTTTTGTATTAATCATTAAACTTTGCTAAAAAATTACTATTTTAGTTTAAACCATGTTAAATTATTCTTCAACAGTAACTTTAAATATTGATTGAAAAATTTTGATTTTTTCTCTTTCCTTGGTGTTTTTTTAGTTAATATCCCCAGGGGGTTTTAGCTTGGAAAAATCCTCTATGACCTTGAATTATTTAATAATTTTTTCAGAAGTTTGTAAAGAAATGTATCCTTTCATGTAGTAGTAATACATGATAGTTCTCAACAAGTTAAATTGTTGTTTAATTGAGGATAGCTAGAATTTGCCGAGAGGAAAGCTAGTTAAGTAAAAAAACTTAAAGAACAGTTAACAAAATTCTGGCGATCGACTTGTAAAAAACGACGATGATGTAAAACTTGCGATTTTGCTGGCGGATAAATTTTGCATAGCAAAATATCTGTCTGGATATTTTTGTATATTTTGGATGTACTTACATGACTGCAACATTTGACACTCGTTTTCCAGAAGAAGCTACTTTGGTAAACATGGAGGCAGACTTGGGGACAATACCAAGTCAAGATAACAATATAGATCCTTTACAAGTCGCCCATGGGGTTTATGTCACAGTTCACGGACATTTCTACCAGCCACCACGAGAAAATCCTTATTTAGATGCAATTGAACGTCAGCCAAGTGCAACACCTTTTCACGACTGGAATGAGCGAATTCTCCATGAGTGTTACCGTCCCAATGCTTTTGCGAGAATATTAAATGATAGAAACGAATTAGTCGGAATTGTCAATAATTATGAATATTTAAGTTTTAATATTGGCGCTACATTAATGTCGTGGTTAGAACGTCACGACCAAGAAGTATATGAACGAATTTTAGAAGCAGATCGAAAAAGTTGCGATCGCCTCAACGGACATGGAAACGCCATCGCCCAAGTTTATAACCATATTATCATGCCCTTAGCTAACGAAAGGGATAAATATACACAAATTCGTTGGGGACTAGCAGATTTTCGCTCCCGTTTTCAACGGGAACCAGAGGGGATATGGCTGGCAGAAACAGCCGTAGATGCAGCGACGATCGAAGCCTTAATTAATGAAGGACTTAAATTTGTTATTCTTGCGCCTTCCCAAGCTAAACGCTGTCGTTTATTACCTACCCTGGAAGAAGCAGCCGGAGAATGGCATGAAGTCGGCGGCGGTCAAATAGATCCTACCCGCCCCTATCGTTACTTTCTCAAACCAGAAATAAATACTAATAACTATATTCTCAATAATCATAACTCCCACCATAACGGCGATCGTCCTGATAATAATAACCCCTACATAGATATTTTCTTCTATGACGGTCCGATATCAAGAGATATGGGATTTAATGATGTTCTGAACAGTTCCCACCATTTTTCCGGACGTTTGGGCATGGCAATACATGGCGATCATCGTCCATCCCAACTAATTGCCGTTGCTACCGATGGAGAAACCTTTGGACATCACAAAAAAGGTACAGAAAAATGTATCGCCTACGCCTTTATTAAAGAATTTCCCCAACGAGGTTGGACTGTAACTAACTTTGCCCATTATCTGAGTTTGCATGAGCCGCTATGGGAAGTAGAATTAAAACCAATAACTGCCTGGAGTTGTTCTCATGGAGTCGATCGCTGGCAAGATGACTGCGGCTGTGGAGGTGGTGGTAATTGGCATCAAAAATGGCGTCGTCCTTTACGAGATGCCCTAAACTGGTTACGCGATCAACTAATCGAAATTTACGAAAATTATGGTCGGCGTTGGTTTCGAGACCCTTGGCATACTAGAGATGAATATATCAAAGTTATTCGCGATCGCAGTATTGCTAACGTCAATCGTTTTCTGGCCAAACATCAAAGCCACGAATTGACCGAATTAGAACAAATAGACGCTTTACGCCTGCTAGAAATGCAGCGTCATGCTTTATTAATGTACACCAGTTGCGGTTGGTTTTTTGAAGAAATATCCCGCCCCGAAGGTGTGCAAATACTCCGCTATGCTGCCCGCGCTATAGAATTAGCTGGAGATATTGCCGGAATACAACTTGAAGCCGGCTTTATTCAACGTCTTGCCCTGGCACCGAGTAATGTAGAAACCTATAAAACTGGTGATGAAGTATATCGGCAATTAGTGATTACTGCTCAAATTACTTTTAAACAAGTAGCTGCTCATTATGCGATTAGTTCCCTATTTGCTAATTATACCCAACATCACCGATTTTATTGTTACGAAGCTACCCAAATTGATTATCATTTACGCAGCATGGGGCCTTTAACTTTAGCCCTGGGGCAGTTACATTTAGTGTCAGAAATTACCCGAGAAAATGTACATTTTTCCTTTGCAGTTTTACACTTAGGCGGCTGGGATTTTCACTGCTGCATTCAACCTTTTAACGGACGCCGTGCCTATAGTGAAATGAAATATCGTTTGCTTTCTGCTTTAAATGATGCTTCGGCAGCAGGTGCTATTTTAGGCATGGTGCAAATGTTTGGGGATGAATCCTTTAGTTTGCGGGATTTATTTGCAGAGGAACGCCATCGCATTATGCGCTTGTTAAGTCAAGAAACTTTAACCCGTTTAGACCAGATTTATAGTCAAGTTTATCGGGATAATTATGGTGTGATTATGGCATTTCATCGGGATGAATTGCCAGTGCCCCAAGAGTTACAGGTAGCTGCGGAAATTGCCTTAACTCATCGCTGTTTAACTGTGGTAAAGTTGCTCGATCGCGAAATTAGTGCCGGTGCATCTGGTTATGTACAATTGGGAGAATTAGAGGCGATCGCTACGGAAGCAAAAATGCTGCGTTGTGTTTTGAATATTCCCCAAGCCAAGCAAATTTTAGAAGATCTTATTCTACGATCGCTCTATACTATGCTACAGAATGGCGACCCGATGACTTTGGCATCAGATATAAAACGCATTCAACGCACTATCGCTGTAGGCATACAACTAAATCTTGATCTTTGTCTCGATCGCGCTCAAGAATTGTATTCTACTTGCCTAGATAAACAAATTGCTGCCTATTATTCTGCGTATTACCGCGAAGGCGATCAACAATTTCGTCAATTGTTACAACTTGGTCAAACTTTAGCCGTTGAAGTTAGCGCTTGGCTAAATAAACTGGTTTAAATTTATTGGTTTTTTATGGGGTAATTGGAAAATTGCCCCTTTTTGTTTCTAGGCAATAAGGCCCGGAAATAGGCCAAAAATCCCCCTTTACTTTGTTACAAAATATTAAATTATGTAAATTTACGTAGATTTTTCACAAATAATTGCGATCGAGGATAAGATAGTTTCAGGAAATATACTTAAACCGAAACAAAATATGGCCCAATAGGGCAACAATCTATATTAAGTAATATCTGTCTTATTTTTTCCCATTTATGCTAAATTCTTTCTGAAGAAAAGCTAAATTTCTAGGAAAATATACAAGAATCCTCAGTATTAACCCCTGGCTTCAACCCCAGGGGTTTTATTTATGATTTAGAATAAATCGCCCTCTGGCGCATAAAGAAGGCGATCGCACCGAGAAATAGCAGGCCGATCGCACCAGCCAAAGGATTTTTATCAACACCAGTAATCCAGTCAGAAACTTTACCAGAATATTCTACCAATTTTCCCACATTAATAATATAATATCCCCAAACTAAACCCCCATGAAAACCAATAGATAAACCCAGGCGATCGCTACTGCCACGTTTTGCCCAAACTAAAATTAACCCCAATAAAACTAACCCAGGAAACTGAGGAAAAGTACGAATAATTTCTCCTATAGGTTTAATAAAATGCAACAGCGCAAATATAATCGCATTTCCCCATAAAGCCCTTAGACGAGTATAATCCCTTTGCATTTCATTTAACAACCAGCCACGAAATACTAACTCCTCAGCAAAACCAACAGCTAAAGCACTCAACAAACCTTCTATAACTAAACGGGGAAAAAACATCGCTGGCGGTTGCCAACCTAACCAACCTAGCCACCCTTGGCAAATAAATAAAAATAAGGCAATTGTCACACCAAAACCTAGCCCAGTTAATAACTCTAACCCATTTTTCTTAGTAATTTCCAAACCATAAATTTTTAGTATATTCGGTTGTTGGTAAACTTTTTTGCCCCAAATACGCAGCAAAAAAATAAAAATTATGTACAACAAACCCATTGTCAGGATAGTAACTAAATTGCGATCGCTTCCCAACAAATAAATAGGAGTAGCCACCGGCAGCCAGCACAACAGCAGAGTAAATAAAAAAATAGCCAGCCGTACCGGTGCAGGATAACGGCTGATTTTGTTAAGATAAATTTTCAAGTGACCCCGTTGATAATTATTCGTCGGGTTCAATAGTACTGGTCAAACCATGATTTTTCAAGGTTTCACAGTAAAATTCTGCGTGTTCCTGGGCGCAAGTAATCACCAACGCAATACCATTTGTGTGGGCTTCCATCATAATACTAACAGCTTGCGGCTGAGTTAGATTTGGCACCGTCGTCAATAAAACTTGCACAACATACTCCATTGGATTAAAATCATCATTATGGAGTAACACCCGATATCGAGGTGCGATTTTACGAACCGTTGAACGTTTCTCAATGGTTTCGACAGACACTGCTTAATTACTCCTTAAATTTGCAAACTATTGCTTTTTTTCGCTCTGTAAAACTCTCAATATATTTTGAGCAAATTAACCTCAGAAACATGGTAGGTTAGGTTTACAGTAAAAATACTGACAACCTTTAGAGAAATGTAGAGCGACAGAAATGCCAAATAATATAATAATCGGTAATTATATCATGTTTGTGTTGTGATTTGTCATCCCTTGGTAAATTTAGGATAAAAAATTTATGGAATAATAGACTTTTATCACTATTCCATTTTTTTTACTATATCTTAAAATAAAAAAAATATTCAGGTTCTAACTGACATGGAATCAGATTATAATGGACTCAGTAGCAAATTTTCAACCTTGGCAAATAGTTTATATAGATTCTGCTTTTCACACACCCATCGATCGCCTATATGCTGAAGTTATCGATATTATAGAATCTCGCCAAATGTGCTGGGCGCGTCCCCTACTCCTGGCCCAGTACCCAGATGGTGCCATATTCCCAGATAACCCTATTCTCTACGACTTGCGCCAAGGCGCCGATATATTATTACCAATTAGTTTATTTCGGGCTGCCTTAGACATCGAAATAATACCGCTTTTAGTTAACTTAAAT
>CAWUOF010000181.1:0-7945 GCA_963923765.1 uncultured bacterium
GCAGTAACATCTGGATGTAATTTAACTTCCGCTTTATAAGTTCCCAGCTTACGAATATCTGGCAGAGTAATACCGCGTCGATCGACTTCTTGACCGGTAACAGCTTGAATTAATTCGGCCACTTCTGGGGCAGTCACTGTACCAAAAATAGCATCGCCTTCCCCAACTTGTTTTTGAATTGTAAACTTAGGATTAGCTTCGATCGCACTCTTGCGGGTTTCTGCCTGTTGTTTTTCTTCTAGTAAACGCTGCCTTTCTAATTCTCTGCGTCTTTCTACTTGTTTCAAAATCCCTGGCGTAGCATTATACGCCAGTTTATGCGGAATTAGATAATTTCTAGCATAGCCTGGGGCAACTTCTACCAAGTCCCCTGCTTTTCCTAATTTACTGACATCCCGATTTAATACTAACTGAATTCGTTTAGACATGATCTTTCCTGTTGCAATTGCGAGTAACTAACTACTACACCAAAACTAAACCCTGCCGCCTAATTTTTTTTAGCTAGAATTTTGACATTCTTGGCTTGGGTCAATATTTGGATTTAACCTATTGGACGGCAGCTATTTATTACCGGTTGTCCGGTTGTTTGTCCCTGGGAAATTTAACTCCCTTTTCCGTAATTGTGTAGTTTACGTTACTAAGAGCAATTTATTTAGCTCCAAAGAGTCTATAGTAGCGAAATTCCAGTAGCGATCGCAACCGCTAAATCTATTTATTTTTTCAAGTATTACCTATTTATCACGGAGTAACGAAAAAAATAATGACAATCTGTGATTGCATAGATTTTTTTAATACACCATAAACCTGAAATGTGCTGTATCAGATTATACAATAAATCTAAAACATATCCTTCATGCCTCTAAGACGAGCAAAAGTTTGAATTGGATCATTACTTTTTGTCGCCGTTTGCAATTCTCTACGATCCCATCCCAAAAAAGGATTAGTACGTTTTTCAACTCCCAACCAAGAAGGAACAGTAGCTTCCGATCGACTCCGCGCCGCTTCTACATCCTGAAAACGCTGCTGTAAATCCAGATTATCACCATCTACAGTTAAAGCAAATTTCAGATTATTTAAAGTATATTCATGGGCGCACCAGACTTGAGTATTATCTGGTAAATTTCGCAATTTACCCAAAGATTCTACCATCTGAGTAGGAGTACCTTCAAACAATCTACCACAACCGCCAGCAAATAAAGTATCTCCACAGAATAAATTCCCAGTTATATCCGGTGATACTGGGGGAAAATAATAGGCAATGTGGCCACGAGTATGACCCGGTACAAAAAATATTTCTGCTTCTTCTCCTGCAAATTCGACTCGATCGCCCTCTTTTAAAAACACCTTTTGCCCAGGAATTCTTCCCCGATCCTCTACTCCAGCATACACACATACATCGGGATAACGCTGCATAAGTTGTTGATTTCCACCCACATGATCGCTATGATGATGGGTATTAAAAATCGCCACTAACCTAGTCCCCAGCATTTCTATTTTTTCAATTACTGGCTGGGCAACAGCCGGATCAACTACTGCCGCTATATTTTGTAGACGATCATATAGTAAAAAAATATAATTATCAGAAAGAGCACTCAGCCGATATATTTCCATCTATTTCTCCTTTACAGTTTTTTATCTGCATTGAATCTCAATACCACTTACTGCTATAAACTCTAATATTATTCGATCGCCATTACACCCTACTTTCGCCATTATTTGGCCTTAATGCCAATTTTAGGACTGTAATTAGGGATAATTAGGGCCGATATTTTCTAATTTACATAAATTTTATAATACTTTAAACGAGTATAAACGAAAACCGCCTATCTGTGAAAATACAACTATGATATGGAATACACCAAATAAAGCTGACCCTGCTCTTGGTAATATGATAGAGCGAATTATGTTATCAGGTAAAATCTCGCGCAATGAACATCTTTTACTTAGTTCTGCCATACTTTCTAATTATAAAGATTGTAAAATAACCGAAGAAGAGCGTCGCCAAATTAGCCGGATTTTTGATTCCCTCCAAACCGGGCGCATTAAATTAATTAATTAATATATTATTAAGGCATAATATATAAACAATGTTACAGCCATTAGTATCGGTTATTATTAACTGTTATAATCAATCTCACTATCTTGATAGATGCGTTAAAAGCGTTATATATCAAACTTTTACCAATTTAGAGTGTATTATTATAGATGACGGTTCTACCGATAACACTCACGCCATATCCCTACAACTTGCTAACCTAGATTCAAGAATAAAATACTACTATAAAGAAAATGGTGGCTTACCTGCCGCGCGTAACTTTGGTCTTACCTATGCCCAAGGCGAATGGATCCAATATTTAGATGCTGATGATTGGATACATCCAGATAAAATCAAATTCCAATTAAATTATTTATCTCAAATTAAAGATACCTCTGAAAATATTGTATTCTACTCTGATTATATTAGAGTTTTTTTTGATAAAAACAACCAAATTATAGAAAATCAAACTAATATTATCGGAAACTTAAATTCTCAAGCATTAATTCAACGTTTACTTATTCCTGACTTTTTAGCAAACTCTCCCCATCCGGCACTACAACAATGTATGTTAATCCACAAAAACATCTTTAGCAATAGTAAATTTCCCGAACATCTCAAAGCTTTAGGCGATAGATATTTTGCCCTAGATATTTTAAATAAAGGCACAAAATTTATCTATGTGCCAATCATAGCAGCCTTTTACACCAAACATCAAAGCAATCGTACAAATAGCTGGAATTACATGAAAAATTATTATATTTTATTTTATGAAACAGTTTATAAACATTATCCAGAACAAATCAAAATTAGTCAAATAGGTTTAGAATTTTTAGTCAGTGAAGCCATTAGAGACAAAGAAGAAACTAATTTTAAGCGGTTATTAAATTTCCTGCCATTGCCAATTTACCTAGCAAATAAAAAACTAAAAATTTATAACTTAGCTCACTTAAAGACTATATATTTAATGAGAAATATAATACCTAGTTTTTTAATATACGAAAAATATCGTGGATCTCGCTCTAAAAAAATACTATCTATTTTGCATAAATTAGCGTATTATCATAAATAAATATGTCAAAAACTGCCAAAAATTTATCAAATTAGTGTTTGAAGGAATAATATATGAATAATAATTTACCGCGTATTTATTTTTATATTCCTGCCAGTGATTGGTCAGATGAAATACCAAATAATGCTAATAGTTATTGGTCAGGTTTTAGCGGAAACATTACTAGCGGAGTTTATTGTTGGACGATACAAACATATCTTAACCTAAAAGCCGACGGTGTAGAATGTGAAATTACCAAAAAATTACCAGAAGAGGGAATAGTTTTAGCCCATAGATCATCATTGCCATTTTATTTAAAACCAAAACCAAAATTATTAATTATTTGTTTAAAAGCAGACTACGATCGCCATCCCTACGCACAACTACATATAGTAATAAATAAAGAAGAAACCAAAAAAATTACTAATAGTTACTACATATCCCATTGGCCCCAACCTGGATTAATACCTAGAGATCCACATCGAGGAGATACATTTGAAAATATAGCTTATATAGGAATAGAAAAAAACTTAGCCCCAGAATTACAACAAACATTATGGCAAAAAGAGATAAAAAAATTAGGTTTACAGTGGCATATAGTCGATCGCGATCGCTGGCATGATTTTAGTTATATAGATGCTATTGTAGCCGTCCGAAGTTTTCAGCCAAATTTAGACTATAGTTACAAACCAGCCACAAAACTATATAATGCTTGGAATGCTAATGTACCAGCAATTCTAGGCTGTGAATCAGCCTTTCGTAACGAACGGAAAAACCCACTAGACTATTTAGAAGTAACCTCTGTAGAGGAAACTATTTTAGCATTAAAACAACTACGAGATAATAAAAACCTACGGCAAGCAATGGTAGAAAATGGTCGAATTCGTGCCGCAGAAACTCAACCTAGCCAAGTTATAATACAGTGGCGGAATTTTTTAGAAAAAATAGCTATTCCAGCTTATATAAATTGGTGCAATTCTACCCCACTTCAGCAAAAAGTTTACCTAGCACAAAAATATCTCACCATCAAAGAAAACGGATTAAAACCTCAGTTAATTTATTCCCAAGATAATATTATTAACGATAAAGATTATAGAGATATTTTTGAAAAACTGATTATAGCATCAATACAGCTATATAGAAAAATTAAAAAAATAGTAAAGAATATTAAGTAATTATAAACAATAAAATATAATAAAAAATTACGTAATTGTTCGACTAAAATAAATTTATCAAGTGAATTAAACAAAAAAGCATCTATATAAATATAAGACTTCTTGCGAAACTAAAAAAATAATCATTTCTTGTTAAGAAAACATCAATCTTTCTGGCTTTTGCCTCTTGCAAGAAAGCCTCTTGCCTCTTGCCTGACTTTCGCAAGAAGTCTATACTAAATATAATGATATTTTTTACCAAAGCGACAAAAATGATTATTGTACTTTTGCCAGTAGTTATAAAAAATATATAAGTAATTTTTTGCAGGTAATTTATTATCATAAAAATTAAAAATTGTGATTTATTTTGATTTATAAACAAGGGAGGTAAAAATAATTGAAAGTTTCATTAGTAGTAAGTGATTTAGCAGGCGGAGGGGCTATACGGGCCTTTTTACTAGGTCAAGTATTCCGGCAATTAAATTATCAAGTAGAAGTAATAGGTTTTTTGTTTGGTAAAGAAATATTTGCGATTCCACCTAAAGATATAATAGTAAAAGCAATTCCTGGTAAAAATTACCCAGAATTTTTACAAATAGCAAAACAAACATTAGCAAAAATTGATGGAGATATTATTTATGCAGTAAAACCTAAACCGAGTAGTTTCGGGTTATCTTTAATTAGGAAAATAACAATTAAACGACCAGTAATTTTAGATATGGATGACTGGGAATTAAGCTGGTATGGTGGTAATGAATGGAAATATAAACCAAGTCCAAAGCAATTAGCTAGGGATATTTTCAAAAAAAAAGGTGCTTTAAGATATCCAGATCATCCATTATATTTAACCTGGTTAGAAAAATGGATAAATAAAGCAGATGCATTGACGATCGACACCAAATTTTTACAAAATCGTTATGGGGGTGTATATTTACCAAATGGGAAAGATACTACCATGTTTAATCCCCAGCGATATAATCCCGAAGTCAGTAGAAAACGCTATAACCTATCTGAATATAGAATTTTGATGTTTCCAGGGGCGCCGCGCCCCCACAAGGGTTTAGAAGATGTTTTAATAGCCTTAGAGGAATTAAATCAACCAGACTTAAGAGTAGTAATAGTTGGGGGAAATCCCTATGATGACTATGATAATAAATTAATAGAAAAATGGGGAAAATGGATTATTAAATTACCTAAATATCCAGTGGAAGAAATGCCAGAAATATTAGCGGCTGCCCATATTGTAGTAGTTCCTCAACGCGACAGCCCGATCGCAATAGCACAATTTCCCCTAAAATTAACGGATGGGATGGCAATGGCAAAACCTGTTTTATCTACAAGAGTAGGAGATATTCCAGATATTTTAGATGAAACTGGGTATGTAGTAGAGCCTAGCTGTCCCACAGAAATTGCTGAGAAAATTCAATGGATATTTCAGCATAGCGAAGAAGCTAAGGAAAAAGGCAGAAAAGCGAGAAAAAGATGTGAAGAGTTATATAGTTTAGATACTATGGCATCTATACTTACCAAAGTTATCGATCGTATCTGATATTCTGAAATTATGTCTAATCACAAAATGGTAAAAACTTTGTTACTAAATTTTCCAGTAATTTTAAAATATCTTGCTGCTATGATATTTTGAAAATAGTATTTTAGTTATTTTCCTAAACCTGAAAACTTTAATTGTTTAAGATAATGATATCACAAAAATAATTGATATGCCTTTTACTAAGTTAATATTAAAATTTGCCCGTCAATATCCTGGTTGGATTATTCTAACTATATTTTTAGGTTTTATTGCTGCTTTATTCAATGGTGTTAGTACCACATTAATTGTACCAGTTATTTTAATTATATTAGGACAAAATATTGATTTAAACAACTTACCAAATATAATGCAAATTATCATAGCACCCCTAGAAGGTATTCCGTATAATTATAAAATTGTAATTATGACCGGGGTAATTATTTTAGGAATTATAATAAAAAATATCGCCAGTTATAGTAGTGCTTTATCCGCCAGTTATCTAATTAAAATTTTAACTATAGATCTACGCAAATTAGGATTAGAGTTATTATTAGAAGTAGACTTGGAATTTTATGCAAAAACCAGAGTAGGAGATTTAATTAACAGGTTAGGAGGAGAAATAGGAAGGGCTGCCAATGCCATTAATAACTTAATTAGAATTATAATTACAGGAATTACCATTTTAGTATTTGTATTTTTATTGTTAGTAATTTCCTGGCAATTAACTTTAATTACTAGTATATTATTATCTTTAGTAGCCTTAGCCAATCAGTATGTAATCGAAAAATCCAGGTATTTTGGTAAACAACTTTCAGATTTATCAAAAGCTTATTCTGTGAGAGTATTAGAAACATTAAACGGAATTAAGTTAGTAAAAGCAACAGCTAATGAAGAAAGAGAATATCAATTAATTACAGGGTTAATTCGCGATCGAGAACAAGCAGATTTTCACTCCCAAGTAAGCTTTGCTTCTATTGGACCAATAAATGAAATTACCAGTATTCTAGTTTTAATTATTATTATATTTCTAGGTCGTAGTTTTTTTGCCAGTCAGCTAAGAGCAATTTCCGCCCTATTACTTACCTATTTATTAGTATTATTTCGTTTACTACCCTTCATTTCCCAATTAAATAACGCCCGTAGTCAGTTATCTAATACCTCTGCCAGTATGGAAATAGTTGATGAGTTTTTGCAAAGAGCAGATAAACCAGTAATGAAAAATGGGTTTTTCCCCTATACAAGTTTACAGGAAGGAATAAATTTTCAAAATATTTCTTTTTCCTATCCAAATCACTCCGAATTAGTGCTAAAAAATATAAACTTATATCTACCTCGTGGCACAACATTAGCCTTAGTAGGAGCTTCGGGAGCAGGTAAATCAACCTTAGCAGACTTATTACCCAGATTTTATGATCCGATCGCTGGTAGTATTCTTATAGATGGTAAAGATTTAAAAGAATTTGATATAAAAACCCTGCGGCGTGCGATGGGAATAGTCAGCCAAGATACATTTTTATTTAATGATTCAATTCGGAATAATATAGCATATTCTCGACCAGATGCAACGGAAAAAGATATTATATCAGCCGCAAAAAAAGCCAATGCTTATGAATTTATTTGGCGTTTACCCCAAGGATTAGATACTATTATCGGAGATAGAGGAGTATTATTATCAGGAGGGCAACGTCAACGTATTGCTATTGCCCGTGCTTTATTGCAAGACCCGGATATTTTAATTTTAGATGAAGCTACCAGTGCCCTAGATACGGTTTCGGAACGTTTAGTACAAACAGCGATCGATAACCTTAGTCAAAATAGGACTACTTTAGTAATAGCTCATCGCCTATCAACTGTCCAAAAAGCACATCAAATTGCCGTATTAGATCGAGGAAATATAATAGAAGTTGGTTCCCATGAAGAACTTTTAAAAAAAGGAGGATATTATAGTCATCTGTATGGAATGCAATTTATTGATACTGACCAGGAATTACTAGAAACAGATCCCCATCAAATAGCAATGAGAACTTCTTATGAACTTCGCACTAGGTTAAATGGTATGATAGGATTTTTAGGATTAATAGCTGATGGTATAGTAGATAATCCAGAAGAACAAAAAGAGTTAATTCAAGAGTCCTATAAATCGGCTGTTAATTTGCTCAGAACCTTAGAATTTTATG
>CAWUOF010000182.1:0-7907 GCA_963923765.1 uncultured bacterium
AAATTATTCTGAGGTTTCCGAATCGTCAACTTTTGCATCGGGTAAACGGTTAGATTCCATATAATCTAAATTATCAGATTTTAAATTTTTACGATTAGACCAAAACTGACGATAAAGTAATTCCAACTCACTACCTGCTTTGCGAAAAATCTTCACCTGATTAAATAAAAATACTTGAAAAAGGCGATAAAAAGCCAAAGTAGTAATCGCAACAATCAAGCCAGAAGCGGTAGTAATCAAAGCTTCGCTAATACCCAGGTTAACACCTGCGGTTCTTGCAGTACCTAGATCGCTAATGCTAATAGAACTCAGAGAGTTAATCAATCCTAAAACTGTACCTAATAATCCTAACAAGGGAGATAGGGCAATTACAGCTTCTAAAATTTTATCGCCTCGGCGCATATTTGCCAATTCTTCATCGGCTTCCGCTTCTAATGCCAGACGAAATACTTCTGGATCTGGACTTTGTAATTTTAATGGGGCGTAGAGAAATCGACCTATAGGCTGACCAGAAGCTTGTCGGGCCAATTCTGTAGCTGTCCGCCAATCTCGGCGAGAGGCTTCCAAAATACGGTTAACTATTTCTTTTTCTTTAGTTAAGATATTTCCCCAAAACCATAATCTTTCGATAATTGTAGTTAGGGATAATATGGATAATCCTAAAAGCGGCCACATAGCCGGCCCACCTTTAATAAAAAGATTTCGCCAAAATTCACTAATTTCTGCAATACTCACTGATTTTTTGCTCCTGGGTACTTTATTACCCTAAATATTATGGTTTAGATTTACGCCCTAAATTGGTAGAAATCCGTTGTTTGTGTTTAAGTGTTAACTTAAATAGATTAACTTATTTGTTACCTGTGTAAATACAGAATTGCCAATAATTGCCAATAATTAAGTAAGTATTTCACTATTATAAAAAGAATTATCTAAGTAGACTAGCATAGCAAATTTAGTAAAATTATCATGCTTAAATAAAAATCTATATAATTTATACAAAGGTGAAAATTTATAAATTTTGACAATGCTTTTTTACCAAAAGTTCCTTTTGCCGATATAGCGCGTCTAAATAATTTATATTAGGGGCAATTTACTAATTACCCCTATAGAAAAAACGTCAACTAGAAAATTAGTGACAAATTATTTAGACAAGCTATATATTTTTTTGGTTTAGGTTGTCATTTTTAAGCGCTAAAATATTTAGCGATGGGATGGTAGGTAATAATAGCAGTAGTTGACTGTTCTGGATAAAGTTGTTCGCTTTCATCCATATATAGATTAATGCGATCGCAGCCTAACAATTCTAACTGCTTATATTGATCCGCTATATTCGGGCAAGCAGGATAACCAAAACTATAACGGGAACCGCGATAACGTTGCGCTAAAATATCACGAATATTATCCGGTTCTTCATTACTAAAACCTAACTCGCGACGAATGCGGGCATGAGTCCATTCTGCTAAAGCTTCAGCAGTTTGTACCGCTAAACCATGAAAATACAGATAATCTGTATATTGATTGCTTGCAAACAGTTTTTGAGCAAATTCAGTGGCAATATTTCCTACTGTTACTGCTTGCATGGGGAAAACATCTATTTTCCCTGATTCTTTCGGGGCAAAAAAGTCAGCTATACATAAACGCCGTAGCGATTTTTGTCGAGGGAAATTAAAGGTTGCCACCGGGTTATTATTGTTAATATCTTCCCAGTTGTAAATTAGCAGAGAGTTGCCCTCAGCTTGACAAGGAAAATAACCGTAAATTACTTGAGGTTGTAAGAGATTTTCGGCAATAACTCTTGGTTTCCATTCTGTTAAAATCGGATAAACTTTTTCAGCGAGGAAAGCATCATAATCTTCGCGAGATTGTTCTTTTGGTTTGCGGAATTGCCACTGCCCTGCTATTAAAGCTTGTAAATCTAAATAGGTAAATATTTCTGCGAGGGAAATATCTGTGGGCTGTAATAATTTTGTGCCCCAGAAAGGCGGTGTCGGGCGATCGATATCTATTGCGACAGCCTCCGATCGCCTGGTGTCTATTTCTCCTGTGACAGGTTGACTTTTACTTGTCTTTTTCTCTTTTACCTGTAAACTATTACCATTTTGAGAGGTGCGATCGTTGTCTACTACCTCATCCAAAAAACCCTGCAAATCATCCCAATTTCCCGCAGCTTTAGCAGGCATTAATTTATCCATAAAATGCAAATCTGCGAAGGCATCTTTACCATAAATTACCTTACCTTTGTAAGTATTTTGGCAATCTTGATAGACAAATTTTGCAGTTAAAGCTGCACCGCCTAAAATCACCGGAACAGTAATACCTCGTTGATTAAATACTTCCAAGTTATCCTTCATAAACGCTGTTGATTTTACTAATAAGCCACTCATGGCAATACAATCAGGTTTATGCTTTTCGTAAGCTTCGATAATATTATCAACTGGTTGTTTAATTCCTAAGTTAATTACCTTGTAACCATTGTTAGAAAGGATAATATCCACTAAGTTTTTACCAATATCGTGTACATCTCCTTTGACAGTAGCAATTATAAAGGTACCTTTAGCATTATCTCCCGCTTCGGCTTTTTCCATGAAAGGTTCTAAATAGGCGACGGCTGCTTTCATAGTTTCGGCTGATTGCAATACAAAAGGTAATTGCATCTGACCAGAACCGAAAAGTTCCCCTACTACTTTCATTCCATCTAGCAGGAAAGTATTAATAATATGCAAAGGTGAATAGGTTTCTAGGGCTTTGGTGAGTAATTCTTTTAATCCAATCCTTTCGCCATCGATAATATGACGTTTAAGGCGTTCTTCTAAGGGGAGATTTTCGTCTTGATTGCGTTCTTTTTTTGTGGTTTTACCCTCAAAAATTTTGGTTAATAATGTTAAGGGGTCGTAAACGCAAACATCCCCCTCAAATTGGCGTTCATCGTAAATTAATTTACGGCAAATTTCTTGATGTTCTGCTGTTATTTTTGCTAGGGGTAATATTTTATTGGGGCTGACAATTGCTGCATCTAGTCCTACTTGTATGGCTTCATGGAGAAACATAGAATTTAACACTTGTCGGGCGGCTGGATTTAAACCGAAGGAGATATTAGAAACGCCTAGTAAAATATGACATCCGGGTAATTCTTGCCTGATTTTACGGATAGATTCAATGGTAGCTTTACCATTAGCGCGATCTTCTTCTATACCTGTGGAAATTGGCAAGGCTAGGGTATCAAAAAATAATTCATGGGCGGGGATACCGTAGGCGATCGCTGCATCGTAGGCGCGTTTAGCAATGGCAAATTTTTTATCAGCAGTTCTCGCCATTCCTTCTTCATCGATCGTGCCTACTACTACCCCAGCACCATATTTTTTAGCTAATTCTAAAACTTGATAAAAACGGGGTTCTCCATCTTCATAGTTAGTAGAATTTAGCAAACATTTACCACCAGCTACTTTTAAACCAGATTCCATTTTTTCCCATTCGGTGGAATCTAACATTAATGGTAAAGTTACTTGATTAACTATGCGCGAGACTAATTCATGCATATCGCGCACGCCATCTCTGCCCACATAATCTACGTTAACATCAAGAACGTGCGCCCCTTCTCGTACCTGTTCCCTTGCCATTGATACTAAACCATTCCAATCTTCAGCATTTAGTAAATCTCGGCATTTTTTAGAACCACTAGCATTTAATCTTTCCCCTACTATTAGGAATGAATTATCTTGTTCGTAGGGTTGGGCACTATAAATAGATGCGGCAGCAGGAATATAATTTAAAGTTTCTCTACGAATACTACCATTAACTTTACCGCGAGTTAACCGCGCTTTTGGTTGCAAAGTGTTAGCAATATCAGCTAAGGCTTTGATATGTTCCGGTCTTGTACCACAACAGCCACCAATTACCTGTACTCCCCAATCTTCTATAAATCGCATTAATGCCATTTGTAATTCTATGGGTGTTAGTTTATAATGGGCGTGACCGCCGATATTTTCTGGTAAACCGGCATTAGGAACACAGGAAACTACAAAGGGAGAATTTTCGCAGAGATATTTAATATGATCTGCCATGCGATCGGGTCCGGTTGCACAATTTAAACCTAAAATATCAATGGGATAAGGTTCAAGTATTGCTAAGACTGCACTAATATCACTACCTACTAGCATTGTACCCGTAGTTTCCATCGTTACGGATACCATTAAAGCCCGTCTTTCTCCTTTTTTAGTAAATACTTCTTCGATGGCGTTTAATGCTGCTTTTATTTGTAATACATCTTGACAAGTTTCGACTATAAATAAATCTACTCCTCCATCATATAAGCCTTCAGCTTGCACGGTAAAAGCTTCTGTGAGAGTATCAAAACTAATATGTCCTAAAGTTGGCAATTTTGTACCTGGCCCCATTGAACCTGCCACAAATCGAGGTTTTTCTGGTGTCGAATATTCTGCCGCTATATTTTTGGCTAATTCTGCCGCAGTTTTATTTAGATAATAGGCTTTGTCTGCTAAATCATATTCTGCTAAAACAAAAGAACTAGCGCCAAAAGTATCGGTTTCAATTACATCTGCGCCAGCTTGCAAAAAAGCACGATGTACTGTTGCTACTGCTTCTGGCTTGGTGTGGATGAGATATTCGTTACAGCCTTCGTATTCTTTGCCGCCAAAGTCTTCTGCTGTTAGGTTTTGTACTTGTAAATTAGTGCCCATTGCCCCATCAAAAACGATAACGGGGCGATCGGGACTGTAAAGGCGATCGAGAAAGGGACTATTCATAATATCCACTCAGATAGGGTAATAAATCTCAAATTACAATCTGATCTATTTTGCAAGATTAACTAGCACCAAAGCAATACAATGGCAAAAGTCATAATTAAAGCATAAAGGCTATGCTACTACCGCCGACATATATAATTAATTTTTTTCCCTGTTTAGTGTTACTACCCTAGAAAATAGGTCTTTTTTAAAAACCTGGTTTCTTTCTACTCATCAAAAACCGAATCAATCTTTTTTTTGCTTATTTTTTAATCTTAATTGCAGTCACTATAATTAATGTTTATTGCAGTTTATCGCAGTTTAGAGTTATTTTTTGATGATTTAACTCAATAAACTTACCCCTGGCTAATCGAATAAGTAAAAACCGGAAAAATGATAATATTAGATTACTGCCCTATTTATCAGATGCACCCGATAAAATAGTGGGCAAATTTTCTATTAAATATTTTCTTCTCAATTGGTAGTTAAACCATGAGCATACATATATTTGGCATTCGTCATCATGGCCCTGGCTCTGCTCGCAGTTTACGTCAAGCTTTAGAATTATTAAAACCAGAGATAATTTTAGTTGAAGGCCCGCCGGATGCTGATGGAATGTTACCTTTATCTATACATCCCGAAATGCAGCCACCTGTAGCACTTTTGGCTTATGTACCTGAGCAGCCACAACGTTGTGTTTATTATCCTTTTGCGGTTTTTTCTCCGGAATGGCAAGCAATTACTTATGGCTTAAATAATCAAATTCCAGTCCGTTTTATGGATTTACCATTGGCGCATCGTTTGGCTATGGTAGATAAAGATATAGAAAAAAATGATATAGAAAAAAATGATATAAATTCAGAAGATTTATCCTTAGAAACGGATGATAAAAAAGAAGATAAAAATAATCCCCCATTTTTATCTATTTTGCGTGCAGATCCTTTACGTTTGTTAGCAGAAGCAGCCGGTTATAGTGATGGGGAAAGATGGTGGGAAAATTTAGTAGAGCAACGTCGAGATAGTGGAGATTTATTTGCAGCAATTTTAGAGGGAATGACAGCGCTAAGAGAAGAAACCGATCGCGAAGATAAAAATAATCCTAAAACTACATTACATCCTTTAGCAGAGCAGGAAGCTATTTTACTAAATAATCAACGAGAAGCTTATATGCGAAAAATTATCCGCGATGCACAGAAAGAAGGTTTTGAAAAAATAGCTGTTGTTTGTGGTGCTTGGCATAGTCCAGCTTTAGCAAAAATGCCCTCAGTAAAAGAAGATACCATACTGTTAAAAGGTTTACCAAAAATTAAAATAGAAACTACTTGGGTACCTTGGACTTATGGACGACTTGCCTATAATAGCGGTTATGGTGCGGGGGTAGAGTCTCCAGGCTGGTATCATCATTTATTTACTGTTGATAATGATGTGGCTATTCGCTGGATGACTAATGTAGCGCGTTTGTTACGAGAAGAAGGTTTAGATGTATCTACAGCACATTTAATTGAGACAGTAAGATTAGCTGAATCTTTAGCAGCTTTACGCGATCGACCTTTGCCGGGACTGACTGAATTAAACGAAGCTACTCAGTCAGTAATTTGCTTTGGTAATGATATCCAAATGAGATTAATTCACGATAAATTAATAGTAAGCGATCGATTGGGTGATGTACCAGACGAAACCCCAATGGTTCCTTTACAACAAGATTTACGACGCATTAAAAAACGTTTACGAATGCCCGATCGTACCGAAATTAAAAAACCTTTAGAAATAAATTTACGCGAACCTAGTCATTTAGAAAAAAGTCAATTATTATATCGTTTACAACTTTTAGGTATTCCCTGGGGTAAAAAACAATATGCGAGAACTACAGGTACTTTTAAAGAAGTTTGGCAATTAGACTGGCAACCAGAATTTGAGGTAATTTTAATTGAAAAAGGTATCTGGGGAAATAGTATCTACGATGCCGCTAGTAATTATATTAAAGATATTGGTAATCAAGCCAAAGAATTACCAACTTTAACTAATTTAGTCGAACAATTACTATTAGCTGAATTACCCGAAGCTAGTAATTTTATTATGCATCGTTTAGAAGCGATCGCCGCAGTTGCTAATGATATTACCCATTTAATGACAGCATTACCACCTTTAGCTAATGTATTACGTTATGGTAACGTTCGGAAAAATGATACTGATACAATTAATCATATTGTCGATGGGTTAATAACTAGAATATGCATTAATTTACCCGGTGCTTGCTCTTCCCTAGATGACGATGCAGCTAATACTATGTATGGGCTAATTAATCAAGTAAATAATGCGATATCTTTACTACAAAAAGAAAATTATCAAATAGCTTGGCAGAAAGTATTAACCGAAATAAGCGATCGGTCAAATTATCACGGCTTAATCATTGGTCGTTGCTGTCGGATATTATTAGATACAGGTGTATTTATTATCGATGAAGCCGCACGACGTATGGGACTAGCATTATCCACCGCTAACGAACCCTCCCAAGCGGCAGCTTGGGTAGAAGGTTTTATTAAAGGTAGTGCTTTATTATTACTCCACGATGATAAATTATGGCAAGTTTTAGATAACTGGGTAATCGGATTAAATGGAGATAATTTTATTAATTTATTACCCTTATTACGGCGAACTTTTGCCAATTTTTCCGCCCCAGAAAGGCGACAAATTGGGGAAAGGGTACGCCGAGGAGAAAATGCTCAGGTTATTAGTAGAAATACAGGAGAAGATTTTGATGAGGAAAACGCTAATTTAGTATTACCTATTATTGCTCAACTTTTGGGTATTAATTGAATTGATTGAAATTATCTGTAAAATCTAAAAGTTATCGAAAACCATTAGGTAATTTGTTGATAATTTTAGCGGTAATAACCTTGGTAGGGGCGGGTTATGCGATAAATTATGATATTAAAAAACAATATAAATAAACCCGCCCCTGCCTTATCGATAAATTTTAAAAAACCTAATTTGGGCGGGTTATTCGATAAATTATGATATTAACAAACAATATAAATAAACCCGCCCCTGTCTTATCGAAAAATTTTAAAAAACCTAATTTGGGCGGGTTATGCGATAAATTATGATATTAACAAACAATATAAATAAACCCGCCCCTGTCTAAACAATTTTAAAAAACCTAAT
>CAWUOF010000183.1:0-7888 GCA_963923765.1 uncultured bacterium
ACCATAACAATTAATAAAACATCTAAATAAACAATTGAAAATTGCCACCAATTGAGAATTAGATAATTAAGAAAAAAATACATCCAAACCAAGAAAAAATCATAATAATGCAAAAAAACTAGAATTGATTATGGCAAAATTAGTAAAATATGCAAAAAAATTACAACTTATGATAACCCAAAAACAAATTATAAATATTTCGCGCCAGTGGCGGATTGACTATTTACGGGATTTGCTACGGCAATTAGTCGTCCGAGATATGAAATTGCTGTATAAGCGATCGGTATTAGGAGTTGGCTGGACTCTACTTAACCCCTTATTACAATTAACTGTATTTGTATTTGTTTTTAGATTGATACTACCAGCTAAAATCCCTCAATATTCATCTTTTGTTTTTATCGGTTTACTAAGTTGGACTTGGTTTCAAAACTCTCTAGTACAATCCGCAGTTTTAATTACCAGTAATCGTTCCCTGCTTCGACAACCAAATTTTACCATATCTATTTTGCCTATAGTGACAGTAACAACAGGGTTAGTCCACTTTTTGTTAGCCCTGCCGATTTTGCTCATTTTTCTAGCAATAGATGGAGTGGAACCAACCCTTTTAATTTTTGTGCTACCCTTCATCATAGGATTACAATTTGCCCTGATAGTGACTCTTGCTTATCCTGTTGCTGCCCTGAATGTTAATTTCCGAGATACTCAGCATATTCTCAATGTATTATTACAAATGTTATTTTATATGACACCTGTTTTTTACGATATAAATAATATTCCAGTAAAATATCATCCGTTTTTTTACATGAATCCGATGGTAGTTATAATAGATTCTTATCGAAAAATAATTATGTATGGCCTACAACCTAACTGGCAATATTTACTAGGAATTGCTTTAATTATAATTATGATTTTACCCATTGGTTATAAATTTTTCTATCGGCAAAGCATTCGCTTCGTGGAGGAAATATAAAAAATGCCAGAAGCAATTATTGTTGAAGGACTAGGAAAAAAATACAGTCGTTACAACATCCAGAGACCTAATACCCTAATGGAAGCAGTACTGAAGGGATGGCGCAATATGAAACCCGAACATCACTTTTGGGTATTACGGGATATTAATTTTACCGTTTCCCCAGGAGAAATGTTAGGAGTTATTGGCAAAAATGGTGCCGGTAAATCTACACTACTACAACTCATTGGTGGGGTTGGATGTCCAGATGCAGGTAGAGTTAAAGTTAACGGTCACATTGGCGCGTTACTAGATTTACGTGCTAGTTTCCATTATGACTTAACAGGGGCAGAAAATGTGTTTATTAGCGGCGTTATCGCCGGACTTACTCGTCGTCAAGTCAGACAAAAATTTGAATCTATAGTAGAATTTGCGGAATTAAAAGAATTTATGAATAACCCTGTGCGGAGTTATAGCACAGGAATGCAAATGCGGTTAGCTTTTTCCGTTGCTATCCATACAGAACCAGATGTGCTATTAGTAGATGAATTTTTATCAGTGGGAGACATCAAATTTCAATCTAAATGTTTGCAAAGAATTAGCGATTTAAAAAAACAAGGTTGTGCAATTATTTTAATTTCTCATACTATCAGTCAAATTCAAGAAATGTGCGATCATGCATTGTGGTTGCGCCAAGGTGAAATGGTCTCATACGGTGACGCAAAAGTTGTCGCTGATCAATATCTCGCAGATATGCGATCGGAAACTCAACGCCGCACCCCTGTAGTTTCTTCACAATTAACCACAGCAGACGCTGATCTGCGGTTAAATGAAAACCGTTTTGGCTCCTTAGAAGCTGAAATTACCAATGTGAAAATTTTACCAGTATCCAATATTAATAGCGGCGATCCCTTATCTATAGAAATTGAATACAACTGTCCCAAACCTATTTATTCTCCAATTTTTAACATTAATATTAGCAAGGAAAATGGGCAAATTTGCTTTGATACTAACACAGACAAAACTCAGCTAAACCTGCCCCTTATTCAAGGCAAAGGCAAAATCACACTAAATCTCGATCGACTAGATCTAAACAGCGGCAAATATTTCATCAACATCGGAATGTATCATCAAAATTGGGATTATGCCTACGACTACCACTGGCACGCCTATCCATTATTCGTTCATTGTAATTACATTAGCGATAATAGTATTCTTGCACCCCCTCATCATTGGGAATTTGGTGGCGTAAAAGTGCCGATTTTACAAAAAAATAATTAGCTACCTATTCATAATAGGATATATCTGAAGCCCAAACCAATCAATTTTTAGAAAAAAATCATGCAAACTTTTTACTATTGCCTAGGTTCCATTCCCTCTTAACAGCAAATTATAAATTAAACACAATGATTTTTAATTGTTAAATTCATCTTGCCAATAAATTAAATTGAAAATAAATTTATTTTGTAATTATCACAAAGAACATGACAGAATTAGGCGTATCTATTATCATACCTGTTTACAATTTAGCTACTACTCTACCCGAAACTATAGCCTCAATATATGCTCAAACTTATGTTAACTGGGAAGTAATAATTGTAGACAATAATTCTCAGGATGAAACCCTTACCATAGCTAAAAATCTAGCTTTACAAGAATCACGTATTCAAGTAGCAATTGAACCTCAACAAGGAGCAAGTATAGCTAGAAATCGAGGTATTAAACTAGCTAAATTTGATTGGTTGTTATTTTTAGATGCAGATGATTGGATCGCACCACAATATTTAGAAAAAATGACTAAAGCGATCGCCTTAAATCCAACTCTTGATGCAGTCCACTGTGGCTGGGTGCGTGTCACACCTGATGGGAGATGCTCATCAGACAAACACGGCCCGCACAAATCAGATATATTTGAAATTTTAAGCCGTTACTGTACCTTTCCTCCCCATGCTTGTGTTATTCGTAAAACCAAAGTAGAAGAAGTAGGAGGTTTTGAAGTATTGCCATGCTGCCAAGACTGGGATTTCTGGCAGCGTATTGCCCGTTCTGGGGCTAAGTTTGCGGCAATTCCTGATGTAATGGCATTTTATCGAATGCGACCTGGTTCTATTTCCAAATCTGGAACACAATGTTTCCTAAATGCCATGCGAATAGTAACACTAGCTTATAGGCCAGACCCCCGTGTTAGTAACCCTCTTCCTGCCTACGCTAATGGTTTAAAAACTAAAGATATTCAGACAAAAAAACTAATTGTATCTGCTTGGTTTGGCGGTTTATTAATTGCTTTCGGTCAAAATGCGTCCGAGATGATGAAACTCATAGAAGATAATTCCGATTCAAATTTAAATCCCTATATAATAGCTAATTCTTTATTTGAATCGATAAGTGTTGCCCAATGCAAACTTCCTAGCGATTGGTATCAGATTTGGCCCCAGTTAGAAAATTTGATTACTGATTTTCTGGGAACCTTAGAAAAACAATCTGGTACCGTTGCCTTAGCTACTCGTACTCGTAGAATTTTAGAAAGATTAATTTTAGAAAATACTGAAAATCAAGAGGAAATAACTATTGGTAATACCCATGCAATCAAAATAGAAATAACTGCACCTATTCCAGATATTTATCCCCCAACACAGACCGATCGCCTTCATTGTTGGATAACAATGTCAAACACCCGCTTAGGCAGCTTGGAATTACCAATAACTAACGGTGTAGTTAAAAGTTGGGTAATTAAAGCTGCTATACCTACTAAGTTTGTTTGGGTAACTCTTCAGAAAATATTGATACAAAAACTTAAATTTTTCTACCATTATATACGATTCAAAAAATATAGTAACTTATAATTATAACCCAACTACATTTAAATGTAAAATCCATGTACAATAAATCCCCGATTAGCATTTTATAGTTTTGCTAATCAGGGGCAATTTACTAATTACCTATATACAAAACACTGGACATAAAAAATATTTCTGAAAAAAATTAGCTGCATCTCATATTTATAAATAATTTGATAGCACTGTCGCCAGCACTTGGTCGCTTATAAACAAAAATTATAGATATTTACCTAGTTAAAATATTGTTTTTTGCAGGAAATGTACCCAAAAATTGCCTCGTCTCAATTTGCTGTAATAATTTTCCTAGTTTTTTAAATTAATTTAGGAATATAAATTATATAGTTAAAAATTATAGATTGTCACCCTAAAATTAGGATGACAATAGTATAATTTTACAAGATATAGTTTGGCACGATTACTTAAACTTATATATTTGGCCAATTTTACAACAACTTTTTTTATAACAACTTTTCCAAGATTATGCATAAAAATATAATTTTTGCAAATTTAATCTAACAAAAATTAAAGCAATTCAAACCGCAAGTTATTGGAGAAAATAAATGACTGAAAAATTAGGGGTATCTATTATAATTTTTGCTCATAATTATGAAAAAAATCTCACCGAAATTTTAGATTCTTTATTAAAACAAAATTGTCAAGATTGGCAAGCGATCGTCCTAAATAATGATTCTACAGATACCACAACAGCGATCGCCCCCCAATATACAGCCATAGATAGCCGAATTCTCATCATTAGTCTAGGGCACAATACTATAAATACCACCATAAACAAAACTATTAATATATCTATAGATAATTTTTTCTTAGCTTTAGAAAAACAAGCTCAATCTCCATATTTAGCTATTCGTCTTCGGCGAAAATTAGAATTATTAATTTTATCTGCTTTTACAAATAGTTTTCCTATTACTATAGGTTTTACCCATGCCGTTTTAATTGAAATTACTCAACCTATAGAAGATATTTTACCTCCATCTAAGTGCGATCGCGTCCATTGTCGTATAGAAATAGAAGGAAATTTTTTAGGCAATTTAGAATTACCCATAATAGAAGGCAAATTATCAAATTGGGTAATAAAAGATGCTATAGCTGCTGAATTTGCTATTGTCATATTAGATAAATATTTTACCAAAAATTTATCTGATAAAAATCCTCAACCACCTATTTTATATAATAATCAAATTGACTGGAATATATTTCTTCAACAAATTTGGGGCCTGGAAAATTGGCCAAATGAGCGCTTTTATAATCCTTATGATTCTGTAACTGCCGAAGAAATCAAACAAATAAATACTAATTTCATTCAGGTAGAAATTAGTAATAATATTCCAGATTTTCAAGTTAAATATTCATCAATAACAGCAATTGTAACTGCTGGAGGCATTCCCTTTATATCCTTAAAACTTTCTGCGGAAAATAACTTAATTACGGCTCAAAAATTACGTGGAAACATAAATTTATCAACCGGATTTGAATTATGTCGTGTTTGCGTGCGAGAAGCTTTATTAGGTCAACCTTTAAAAAATGCAAATACTTTACGACAACGTTTAGTAGAAAAAGCCAAAACTTATCAACCACAATTTCCAGATAATAGCTTAATTTTAGCACGCCGTTTAGGTAAAATAGATACCAGCATTTCCCGCAGAGCAATACTACCAGCAGCAACAGCCAAAGATTTATTAAAAATGGCAAAAGTTACTAGAGAAACTGTAATTACAGTTGCTAAACCACAACAAATTATTTACGCTCCCGATGTAATTTTACCTCTGAAAAAAACCAAAAATCAACAAAATATTATAACTCAATTGCAAAAATTTATTGATAGTTTTTTTATTAAACATTCCCAAAAATCATTAGTAGCTCGTTCTGTAGGTAACTGGGATAATATTATCACAGAAAAACTCCCTATTTTAAGATATAGTCAAGTAAATTCAGCAGTTTTTGATGAGCAATTACGCTATTTACGAGACAATGGTTTTTATGCCATCGGTGCCGCTGAGTGTTTAGACTCTATGATAGCTAAATGTCCCTTGCCAGCAGGAGCTTTGTGGATTACTTTTGATTATGGATATTTAGATTTTTATCAAAATGCATGGCCATTATTAAAAAAATATGGATTTACTGCCACAGTTTTTATCGCAACTGATAAAGTAGGCAGTATTAATGAGGAAAAAATACCCCTATTAGGATGGCAAGAAATTAAGCAATTGCAAAAAGCAGGTGTTGAATTTGGTTCAATGGGTGTTAGTTACCGCCATTTAACTGCTTTATCTACAGCAGAGATAGTCCAGGAAGCAGCCCGATCGCGAACTATTTTAGAACAAAAACTAGGTATATCTATTCAGGCTTTTGCCTATCCTTTCGGAGATTATGACCCGATTATAGAACATTTAATTGGTGCTTGCGGTTATACTTTAGGTTTAAGTTATGATAGCCGTTTAAGTGTTTTTAATGATAAACTTTTAGCTTTACCTCGGATAGAAGTTAAAAGTAGCGATCGCCCAGAAACATTAATTTCTAAATTAAATTTTTCCTAAATATACCCCTCTTCCCCTATATTCCCCCAGGGAAATACTAACAAAAATCCACTTATATTTGCCTATTTTAAAAATAATTAACTATAAAGATTATGTTCTGGATCTAACCACACCACATAAAAAATATTCTCATTAAAAAAACCATGTACCCTACCATATTCATTAGCGGAAATTTGAAACTGATAAGGCGTATTTACCAACTGTTCCTCATTAGGAATACCAAAACCATTATTTTCTGTAGTATCTTGCCAATTTATAACATGACAGCGCAAACTTTTACTTTGATTATTAATTAATTCCAATGCTGTTAATTTAGATAAATCTCGCAATCTTCCCAAAAGAGACGCTAAATATTTAGCATCTTTCCCACGAATAGAAAACTTATCCTTATCATCCTGATAATACCGAAAAGAAAAACTAATTCCTGTAGGTATTGTTACTTTTTCAAGTTTACGCTTAGATGCAGACGGCTGACTGCGAACTTCTGTATTTTTTCTTTGTTTATTCTGTTTCGATGACACAGGTTTTATAATAATCTCTCATTAATTCCTTAGAAATAATAGCATGGGAAGGTTCATCTTTAGGCAACCCATCTCTAGTTATAAGCCAAGGATCTTCTTGGCGTACCATTAATTCTAACTCGTAAGCATCCCTAAAAAAATAATCATCATTTAATTCCTCTAAAAAATTTTCTAATTCTGGAGAAAAATCAGGTTTTTCTACTTCTTTAAGAATAGGCTTAAATCCAAATTTTTCTTTATATTCATAAAACAAACTTGGAATAGTTGGCCCATGAATCCAGGCTTCAAATTCCTCATCAAATAAAGGAATATCATAAAGTGCTAAATACCAAGCTTGGGCATAGTATAAAAGTTTTTGTAATTTTTGGTTACTCAGATAGGAACCAACATCATTAGCAAACCAAATAAAATAATCCACTAGCTGATTTAGTGTAATTAGAGATTTTGTTGCTGATTGGGTCATAGATTTTAATAAAATCAATATTGTTCTAATTTAATATATCATATTTTCAGTAACCCTAAAATTAGTATTGGGTTTGAGAATATGACGATAATTTTAACTAACGATGATGGCATAGACGCCCCTGGAATTCAAGCTTTATCCGAAGCAATTAATGGTAAAGGGATTTTTGTCGCCCCAAAACAGGAATGGTCAGGGTGTGGGCATCGCGTTACTACCACCACACCTATCCATGTAGAAAAGCGATCGCAAGTTGCTTATGCTGTAGGAGGAACACCTGCTGATTGTGTTAGACTAGCCCTCTGGCATCTTTGTCCGGATGTAGAATTAGTTCTTTCTGGTATTAATGGCGGCGGTAATTTAGGAGTAGACTCTTATATATCTGGAACTATAGCAGCCGTAAGAGAAGCAGCAATTCATGGTATTCCAGCTATTGCTATTTCCCATTATGTTAAAAAGCCCTTACCAATCAATTGGGAAATAGCCACAATTTGGGCAGGAGAAGTAATAGAAAAATTACTAACTATACCTTTAGAAAAAGGTAGTTTTTGGAGTGTTAATTTACC
>CAWUOF010000184.1:0-7887 GCA_963923765.1 uncultured bacterium
GCGATCGATAAAAGTGAATACCATGATGGGGAGATTATACCAATGACAGGCGGAACAACTAACCATAATAAAATAGCAGTGAATTTTTGCCGCAAATTTCCTTTGACTGTGAATGGTCAAGATTACGATATATTTATCAATGATGTGCGTCTGTGGATACCCCAAAATCGCCGTTACTTTTACCCTGATATTATGGTTATTAAGGGAAAACCAATCTATCAAGGAAATAATCAAACAGTTGTGATAAATCCTTTGGTAATTATTGAGGTTTTATCTAATTCTACTAAAGATTACGATCGAGGTGAAAAATTTTTATTTTATCGTGCAATTCCTACCTGTCGAGAATATATTTTAATTGACCAATATAGCTATCATATTGAACAATTCGCTAAAAACTCTAATGATAAATGGGTATTAACAGAATATGATTCATCAGAATCTATATTAATATTAGAATCAGTAGAATTTCAAATACCTTTAAAAGATATTTATCAAAGAATTAATTTTGATGTAACAGTAGAAGAAGTAAAGGAGATATCTGGTGAAATTTGTTAGGTGAATTAGATATAAAATTTAATCTATATCATCAAATTTGAAAAAGTTTAAACCTCTGACACGCCCTACAGAATGTGTGATTAATTGTGCTAAGATTCGGATGAGAAATTTATCAAGATAGTTATAATAGATATATTATAGGCTATCCCTAATTTTTTATGGAAAATTGTTTGATTATAGCCGATTTTATTGCCTCAATTAATTGATTTTGGTCAAAAGGTTTTTCTAAAAACTCAAAATTTTCAAAAGGTAAAGGTATTTTATCCAAGACTTCTTCACGTCTTCCTGATATTATAAGTAAGGGAATATTTTTCAATTCATTATCAGTTTGTATGCTTAAAAATACTCGCCAACCACTAACTACAGGCAATAGGAAATCTAGGATAATTAAATTTAAATTTGTGCCTTCTTGACGAATTAATTCCAGACCTTCTTTTCCGTCTTTAGCTGTTAAAAAATCTATTTTACTAGGGCTTAACATATCTTTTATAACCTTCCAAATTACTGCTGAATCGTCTATTAATAAAATTTTATAATATTTATCTGTAGAATTATCGGTAATATTTTGATTTTTTCCATTAGAAATATATTTTAAAAATCGATAATGTTTATATTCTTTATCTTGTTTTAAAATTTCTCTTAAGATTTTCTGTACTGTGGGTTCTGGGCGCGATCGCAGTAAAGAATATGCCTGATTTCTTATTTCTATATCTGATTGTTTTAAAGCATTTATTACTAATTCTAAACCGGCTTCTCCGTAATTTAATGCTTCTTTTAATGCGGCTATTTTTGTATCTATATCAGGACTATTGAAGCGATTTTTTACTCCTTCAATTCCTCCCAAAACTGGGCTATTAACAGGAGAAATATTTTCTTTCCCTACAACTACATCATCTGTTTTAGGTTTATTAATATTTTGACGATTTTTTAGCATAATTGATTCTATTTGTGCTAATAATTCTTGATTACTTAAATTATTTTTTACAAAGGTTACATTGGACATCCAGCTATCTTTAATATGATCATAAGAAACTGTTTTTAAAAAATTTATTTTTTGTTCTAAATTTTCTGGGGGTTCCATGAAAATCAAAGGAATTTGCATTCTTTTAATTAAATTAGAATCAAAATCTTCTGAAAACATACAAGAAAGTATATAAAAATCGCTAAAACCACTAGAAATAATTAAATTTATATAATGATTTGCTAAAATATTGACAATATGTATGGAAAAATCTGCTTCTATAATTTTATTATTTATAAGCCCAATATTATCTGATGTTTCAGTTACTAGCTGGGCTTTAATTGCTTGCCTAACCTCTGGATTTTTATCGATAATTAAAATTTTGCCTATTAACATATATTTACAACCATGATAATAGATAATTTTTCTTACTATAATATAAAATTATTTTACTGGTTGTCAAGGGCGATCGCTACTAAGTTACTACATTACTAAGTTACTACATTTACAAATGTTGATGAGAAAGCATAGCAGACCAACGTTGAAAAAATATTAATTCGCCACCACCAAACATTAAAAAATCTGCATCACCAATTTTTTCTCCCCATCCTATCCATCCGGGTAAATGACCTTGGGGAGAATTTAAGTTAAATTTCAAGTCTTGGTAATGAGTCCAAAATTCATAATTTCTCCAGCCAACACGATAGCCAAACTGACCCCATGCTTTCCAGTCTACAATACCGGGTTTTCCGCCTACATTTTGCCAAATTTGTTTTTGAATACTAAAACCAAAACGTCCTTGACTGTATTTTAACCAAAGTTTATCGATCGTCTGTAAATCTTCTGTAGAAAATTTATGTATTTCTGTTTCTTCGATCCAGCCTTGATTTTCTCGATCGCTTACCTTTAGTATTACTGCTAAAGTTTCTTCATCGGCTTCTTGCCATTTTTCTGCTGCCAATAAACTTGCTAGTAAACTATAATCTATTCCTGTACTTGTAATTAAAGGTATATAATTTTTTAAAGCTTCTGTGACTTGTTTCTCTTTTCTTTCCCGTAGTAATAAATATCCTTCTTTCTGTACTTGCATGGATGGATCATTTAAAGTATGAATAACTAAATTTAATCCAGCTTCACCATATTTTAATGCTTCTGGTATAGCGGCTATTCTTTCTGCAATAATATTGCTAACTAATCTTTTTTTAACTCCTTCAATTCCTCCTAAAATTGGGCTATTACCTGGGTTGATTGCTGCTTGTCCACCCAGGACAACATCATATTCTCTAGGTTGATTAGAATTATTTATCATTAGTTTATTTGTTTTTACTTAACAAAACATGACTACATCATTATTACTACATCACTATTGCCATAGTATGTATTTTTTAACATAAAATTAACCTAAAAACGCTCTAAATGTAAATTTTTACTTATATATTTTGATAAATATTGATTACCCTTTTATTTTAAATCATCAAAAAATTGTGTCAAATTTCTAAGAAAAAAGTAATTAACATGACAGAGTATAAACAATTTTAAATTACATAAGATTTTAAACTGATGAAATTACCAGATGGCTATCTTTTATTGGCCAAAAAATTAATTAAAGCCTGACTAACGCCTTTATCTGTCCTATCCCAGAGTAACCAAAAAGCAGCTTGTTGTATCCGATCGGATTTATCGTATAAAGCATTAATCACATATTCTAAGCCCATTTTATCATAATTTAATGCTTCAGATAATGCTTTAATGCGTAATTCTTCTGCATAATTTTTTAACTCCAAACTAACAAAATCAAAGCCATTTTGACCATATTTAAAAGATTCTAAAAGAATCTTTAATTTTTCTTCCATTATATCAACAGATTCTAAACGGATTTTAATCCCTTCTATGCCACCTAAAACTGCCTTATCAGCAGCATAAATATTATTACCTAATGATAAATCACAGGCAGAAGGTTGAGTATTATTAATATCAAGATTTTCTGAATTTTGACTAGTAAGTACCCAAGGAATATTAGCCTTAGCAAAAGCTGATTTGAGGGCAGAAATTAATACTTCTCGATCGAAAGGTTTTTCCAGAAACTCAAAAGAATCAAAAGGTTCAGGTATTTTTTCTGTCACCTCTTCCCGACGACCAGACATTACCACTAAAGGAATATTACGAATAAGAGGATCTGCTTTAATTTTTTGCAAAACTTCCCAACCACTTAGACGAGGCATAATCCAATCTAACATAATTAAATTAAATTTTTCTTTATAAATGAGATGCAGACCTTCTTGACCATCTTTTGCTTCCATAACTTCAAAATTTCCCGGAGGAAACATATCCCGGAACATCATACGAATCACTATGCTATCATCGATAAACAAAATTTTATGAGTAGCCACTATTAAACCTCCAAAATTTAACAAAAATAAACAATAAAAAACAATAAAAAACAATAATTATAATTTTTTGATAATACTTACTTAAGTTTAGCGATCGCCCCCCTATCCACTAAAATTTTATCTGTACGTAAATCAATAACCGTTGCTAATAATATCCTATCTTCATTCACTTCAAATAATACCTTAATTCTATCTTCTCCTAGTTGCCCAGGAGGATCTAAAGATGCCACACAAACCATATCCTGATGACTTTCCAAAGAGCGAAAATCCTCATGTTTATTTAAATGTCCACTTGTCATTTGACCTTGAGCATTATATGTAACTTCTGCTTGGGAAATTTCTGCTACTTCGCCAATATCCAAACGAATTTCTTTTTGTCCATCGATCGCTACTTGCAAAATTAGTGGTTCCTGACACTTACAAGGGTAATTTATTCCCTTATTAAACAACCGTAAAAATGAATAACTACGAGAATAAGACTCCCAAAGACGGATAGCATAACTATGGTGTAAATAATCTTCTACATTATGCAAAACACTCAACACCAAAGCCCCATGAGCCACTGCTTCAAAAGGCTTACCTAGCTTTACTTTAGCTTTGCCAAAATAAGAACAAATTAATTGTTGTACGGCGGGAATTAAACAGCTACCTCCCACCAATGCCACCAAGTCAATATTAGATTTACTAATACCTTTGTGATAAGCTATAGTCAACAATTCATCTAAAGCTTGGCGCATTTGTTCTAAAAATTGTTGATTTTCCAAAATTTCTTCTAATTCAGTGCGATTTAAAGATAAATCGTGAGCCATAAAATTTTCATCATCAAACCAACTATCTTTAGCTGTAGTTACAGTAGAAAGTTTAATTTTTAATCTTTCGGCTATTTCCAGTAAATTTTGCCAGCCAATTTCTTTGATTTCCTCTCGGGATGATTTAATTTTACGTAAATAATATTCAACAATCCAGGTATCAATATCAACTCCACCTATATAAGCATCAGATTTTGCTATTACTTCACATTGTTTGATTTTTTTTGTATTACTATCTGTAGAAGTGCGAACTAAACTTAAATCTAAAGTACCACCACCAAAATCAACTACAAGTACTATAGCACCAGGACGCCTAACAGCATAACCTAAAGCAGCAGCAGTAGATTCATCTACCATCTGAATTTCTGTAACACCAAGTTTATTGGCTAAATCTTTAAACCAATCCAGATAACGCTCAAACGAGCCTACAGGTACAGTAAAAATTAGGCGATCGGGTTTGATTTGTTGTTGGTGTAATTGTTGCCAAATTTCTTGAATAAATAACTCCGAAATGTATTCAGCATGGTAAATTTGGCCATTAATTTCCCGTGCTGGCGGGCGATAGTCGGCAGCTAAATCACGTTTAAAGCTGTGAAAAAGTCGTTGAGGTTGGGAAAAACCTAAACGTTGCGATCGCACCTGTTCCCCCAGAATTACCTGGCCCGATTCTGCTACAAATACCAAAGTTGGCACCACATTTACTTGACCCCCAGGCGTTTCAAAACAGCGAGAAATTTGCCCAAATTTTAAAGTACGTGGTTTTTTTGTCACGGGATCTATATCAGCAACAACCGTATTACTAGTTCCGAAGTCAATGGCAACAACACTCATAATTCAGAAGTTAACATTTGGAAATAATATTAGTTAATATTTTATACAAAAATTTTGGATTTTGGTTAGTTACCTATTACTTATTATTTTTTATTTTTTACCTGATTACTGCCGATTTTATTTGGTGTTTTCATAGTTGATAAATATTGAAAATAATTATTATATTGGGGTGTATATTTTTGGGATTTTTTATAAAAATTTTCTACTGTATAATTTAAAATTAATAATTTGAAAATCATCAAAAATTTGTCAATGCAAAATTTTCCGATTTGGAAATTTTAATTTTCCAACTTTTAATTTCCCAAGGGTAAATTTCGA
Organism: uncultured bacterium; assembly: GCA_963923765.1. Lineage (GTDB taxonomy): Bacteria > Cyanobacteriota > Cyanobacteriia > Cyanobacteriales > CAWUOF01 > CAWUOF01. The sequence goes on from CAWUOF010000184.1 coordinate 5,865, forward strand.
CTAACTTTAGCAGGACAAATAACTCGATCGCCATCTTGATAACCCACAAAGCGAATATAAACTAATTCCCCTGGGGTAATATCTTCTACATCAGCTTGATGTATTTTGGGTTGATATGCAACTTGTTCCCATACAGACCCGATTGTTTTATAACCCCAAGTATCTATTAAATTATCAAGAGAAGTAAACAGAGAAATGAGATTTTTTGCAGGTAATTCCGGCTTAATAACCACTATTTGCCGTAGAGTCGGATAGCTGGTTAAAAGGGTATGCATTTGTTCAAAAGAAGTCGATCGAAAATCTGCCAGTAATTTCCCCCTTATTTGTTCGATGTTATCCTCCTGAATCTTGTCTGTTCGATCGGTTTTTTCTGTATCTTTTTCCTGCAACTCGACTATTTCTTTTATATTTTTTTCCTTTTTATCTATTGACAAAATATCTAAAATATGTAATACATATTGCCATTCCCAATTAAGAGCCTGAGCCAGCCCTTGTAACTGTTCTATTTTTAATTTTCCAACATTACCACAACGCACTAGACGCAAACCAGAAGAACTTAAACCAGATTTTTTCTGCAAAGCCCTCCAACTATCAATATTTAACTTTTTCATTCTTTTTTGTAGTAATTGGTCATTCTTCATAAGCATGGCCATTTCTCCCATTAGCAACCAACATCAGCTAATAATAAAAATGCCCCCTAAAACCAGGAGGCTAACAAATAGAGACTAACAAATAGAATCAACTACAGAATCATTACATCAAAATTAACAAACACTTGCCAGAATACAGAATCATCAATTAGGTAGGGGCAATTTATCAGTTTTAATATCTAATCACTTAAACTAAAATAGGAACCAGGTAAAAATTATGCAAGCATTATTCCATAAATTATATACCTTAGAAACCTGAAATAGACTATCTATAGTGATAGATATAACTAACTATCTAACTCCCTATTTATTACATCTGATTTAAAGATATATTATCTTCTACTATCAGATTATCTTCCCCTTGATAATATTCTGGCAAAAGTTTTTGTTCTTCAACTACACCAAGGGAATTTTCTAGGCTGGCTGTTGTTTGTGTACAACTTGAGCCAATTCCATTGATTACTTTTTCCGAAATTTTACCATCTTTACCAATGCGATACTCAATCTTTTGATACTGAGCCATAAGAATTACTCACAAATATTATTTGATTGGGATATTTGTTTTACCAAAAGAGTCAGGTTAACTCAGATACGAAATCTGAGAAACCTTGATATTATAATGCATCAGGTGGTTGAGATTCATTAGAGCCATTAGTAGCCGCAACAGCTTCTTTTTCCTTAGCTCGTTGTTCTCGTTTTTTTCGTTCCGCAGCTAGAGCATCTTCTAAAACAAGGCGAGCTTGCTTCATTTTTTCTATATTACTGCGGTAAAGTTCCAAATCTTTTTGCATTTTATCTTCTGGTAAAAGCAAAGCAGCACTAATTTTCTGCAATGCTTCCATCAATTGCTGTTCATTTTTAAGCAATTCAGGTTCAGCTAATTCCACCAAAGTAAATAAGCCAATGGCGAATAAACGGCTATATTTAAATTTAGGATTATTAGTGATGCTAGAAATAATTTCTCGCAATTCACCTAAGCCTTCTCCACTATCTGCGGAATTAGTAGCAGCTAATATTGCCGCCACTGAAATTTTAGAGGCTAATTCTTGCAGGCGTTGGGCATCTTCCCGATATTTTTGGCCATCAGATTCTAAAGCCTTAACTAAGGCTTGAAAAATAGATTCTTTGTCTTTTTCGGGCTGATAGCCTTGCATGAATTTGTCAAAGGCTGACACTAAGCCCAAAGCATAAATGGGATCGTAGCGAAAATCTACGTTCACCGCCAGCAAATGCATTTCCACCATTAACTCTTCGACCACCCGACGATATATAGAGTTTATGGGACGGGTGTGATGAGTATAGAAAGCTCGTTTAGTATCGGATACAGTACGAAGGTTATTCACTCTTGATGATGACATATAGGGCCTGTCTCT
>CAWUOF010000185.1:0-7850 GCA_963923765.1 uncultured bacterium
AGGTCTCGTGGGCTCGGAGATGTGTATAAGAGACAGGAAATGACTATATTATTGTATCTTAAGGTTTTTTAAGATAACCAATAACATATTAAGATAAAAAACTTACCAGAAATAATCTATAATTTAAAAAGCAAAATAATTTATTGATTATCTGATTTCATCTGGCGAATATGACGAGGTTTAGCGGGACTACCCCAGCAGAAATAACCATCAGGAAGATGATGAAAAACACTACTACGGGCACCCACTACAGTATTAGCGCCGATATTAACTCCAGGACCTATAAAACAGTCAGCAGCAACCCAAGCGCCATTACCGATATGAATAGGATTAGTGATCAGATTAAAAGTAGAGTCTAAAGCATCGTGACTACCAGTACAGAGGTAAGTTTTTTGGGAGATAACACAATGATTACCGATGGAAATACGATCGAGACTATAGAAAACTACATCATCACCGATCCAACTATAATTACCAATTTCAACTTTCCAGGGATAGGTAAAACGGGCTGTAGGGCGAATTAGAACCCCTCGACCAATTTTTGCACCAAATAGGCGTAAAATGAAACGACGAACACCAAAAAGAGGTTGAGGAGTGAGGGGAAAAGCGATCGCTTGTACTAGCCACCAGAGTAAAACAAACCAACCGGGACGACCGCGATCAAACCAAGATTGATTATATCGACGTAAATTAACCCAGGGTTCTGTATTAAGATTAATTGATGCATGAACATCACTTTTAGGGGGCTGATACTCATTTTCCGGTGGGGAATTATCAAAATTAGAAGTCATAGAGAAGGGAAGGCACAGATATTTTGGTAATTAAATATTTTACTATCTAAGTTAGCTATATTAATTTTTATTTTAACCTGGTTTAACCAAATTAGACATCTAGGTAAAAATCCATCAAATAATTAATTTAAACTAAAAATCCATAGATATCTATTATAAATTTATATCCGGTTGAGGTAAATTAGCAGAATTTTCATCATTATTATCATTTGCTTTTTTAGCAATATTTAATTTTCCACCAAAACGTTTTAATTCATAAATTTTTACCCCAATTTGGTATTCATAATGGCTCATTAATCTAGCATAAATATAGCCCGCCATACCATCTAAAAAACCCAATAGAAAAACGTAAATAGTAGTAAAACGTAGTAGAGGTTTAAAAGGTACATAGCGTACCCAAAATTGTCTTAACCAGCGTTTACGTTCTACAGCATTTCCCCAAAAATTAGGTAGTATTGTTTGACCTTTTATACTATCTTCATTATATCTTCCTGTTAAAAAATTATAATAAACTCGTGCTTCCCAATTTGAGTAACGGTTATGACGTTCTAACCATTGGTAAATATCGCGAAAGTCTTCATGTATCATGTCATTTTTTAAATACCCAAATTTACCTTTTAATAAAACGTGCTCGTGAATTTCATTATCTCCCGTATTAGGTACATCTTCCGTATGTAAATTTTCATAACGACCTTTTTTATGACGAAATAATCGCATATTCCAATCAGGATATCTACCGCCATAACGTAACCATTTACCCAGAAAAATTACTTTACGATTCAGATAGTATCCATCATAATCTGGTTGTTTAATAGCAATAGCAATTTCTTGCCAAAGCTCCGGGGTAATACGTTCATCACAATCAACAATCATCACCCATTCATTGCGAAAAGGTAAATTTTCCAAAGACCAATTTTTCTTTTTTGGCCAATCACCTGGAAAATAAAATTGGACGACTTTGGCACCATAATATACAGCAATTTCTGCTGTACGATCGTTACTTTGGGAATCTACCACAAAAATTTCATCAGCCGGGGCAATACTCTGTAAACAAGCCGGTAAATTATTTTCTTCATTTTTAGCCGGAACTATTACAGAAACAGGTATCGAGAAAAGCTGATTAGTCATAATAGATATTCTTTCCTACAAGTCGGTAAAATTTCAGATTTTAGTTACGTGATTTTAGAGACAATTTTCTAAAAACATCCAGAAACAGAAATAAAGTATTCGATAGTGAAAAATTAATACCTAATATTTCCATTCTGATTGAGAAAAGCAGTTAATCAATCTGTTTTCTTGACAAAAGCATACCTTGAATAGCTGCACCCAAATAACCAATCTGACCGTAGGCATATACTAAATTTTCAAATCTCATACCAGGATCGGTAAAGTATTTACAAGCTTTGTATAAACCTCGACAGCAGCGTTCCCAGCCTTGATAAAGCTGGCATAGACCAGCCCGATCGCCTAGTTGCTCCCGATAGCACTCACTAATGCCTTGCCACCAGCTACGGCGGAAAAACCAACTGGGTTGTAGGCGTTCGATCGCTATGTGGTGAAAAACCAAGGCATCAGGTAGATAAACAACCTGCCAACCTTGAGCAAGTGCTTTTTCTGTTGTATATAATTCTTCATTAGATAACAATTTTTTACCAATGCGACCAAGATGGCGATCGAAACCACCTATTTCTGCCCAGAATTTCCTGAGAATAGAATAATTTAAACCGCGAGGAGTTAAATTAGGATCAGTAATATGGACAATTTTATCTCCCAAATCATAAGCACCCAAATTCCCAGCCAAAGTCGGAGATAACCATTTTGGCCTAGTCAAATCATCCGGCCACAACAGAGTAACTTTGCCCCCAGCGATCGCCAAATTTTCTTGATTTTGATAAGCTGAATAAATAACCCTCAGCCAACCAGGGCTGGCTATAGCATCATCATCCAGATAAGCTAAAATTTGACCACGACTTAACTCGGCCCCCGTATTACGGGCTACAGATAAGCCTAAAACTGGTTCCCAGACATAACGCAAGCGGGGGTTGCTTAAACGGGCTTCTACCACTTCGCGAGTGCGATCGCTAGAAGCATTATCCACTACCACGACTTCAAACTCAGTAAAATCCTGTTCCAGTAAACTATCAATAGCAGCACCTAAATAATTATCTCGATTATGGGTACAAATAATCGCGGAAATTTGTGGTTCTAGCATAAACTGAAAAAAATATTGGTACAATCAGCAAAAACATTTTTATATCTAATACACATATCCGAAACTTAAAATTATAATTAATTTTTAGACACAAATTTTATATTTTTTACTCGGTTTATCTTGTATCTACAAATATAAAAGCCAAAAAGAGGCGATAGATAAAAAATCCGATTCTAAGTTGTCTATAATAATGTTTTAGCCTAAGCGTGGTTTTCAATTTATTAAGATACTCTCAGTAATAGTTCTAAAATCTTGCCTATTACCTCCTACTCATAATTTTAATTTTCCGGTGGTATATTAAATATTTGTAAAAAGACGGCTTTTAGCTTTTTATCGCCTAACTCTTGCTACCTCTTTACTATTGCCTCTTGGAAAAATTACCAGAGCAAAGCAGCCTAACGGCCAATTATAGCTGCCTAGCCCCTTAATTCTTAAGTTTGTATCAATTTATTCTAATATTTTTACCAGAAAAGGCTAGTATTCAAATACATCAAAATACACTCAAGTTTAGGATAAAAAGGATTGTGTCAATTGCCAGTTACATCAGGGTTCCCAGCTAACGTCTTTAAGCTGGAAAACGGATTAACCGTTATTCATCAATACATTGCGGCCACACCCGTTGCTGTAGTGGATGTGTGGGTACGGGCAGGCGCCATAGTCGAGCCTGCTAATTGGTCTGGCATGGCTCACTTTTTAGAACACATGATTTTTAAAGGCACCCAAATCATGCCTCCGGGGTATTTTGACCAAATCATAGAAAATCGCGGAGGTATTGCCAATGCCGCCACTAGCCATGATTATGCCCATTATTTCTTAACTACCGCCGCAAATGACCTAGAAGATACCCTACCCGCTTTAGCAGAATTATTACTCAATGCCGCAATTCCCGATGATGAATTTGTCCTAGAAAGAGATGTAGTCCTAGAAGAAATTCGCCAAGCATTAGATAATCCTGATTGGTTGGGTTTCCAAGCACTAATTGAAAGTGTTTATCAGCGTCATCCCTACGGACGCCCTGTACTGGGTACAGAAGAATTACTTTTGCAGTATTCTCCTTATATGATGCGCTCTTTTCATCGCGCTTACTACCAACCCCACAATATGACGGTGGTAATTGTGGGTGGAGTAACAGAGGATATTGCTTTAAAATTAATCTCCGAATCATTTCAAAATTTCCAATCTCCCTGGGAATGCCCCCCAAATGAACTGGAAGCCGAGCCACCCATGACAGAAATTCGCCGTCAAAAAATTTGTTTGTCCAGGTTAGAGCAAGGTCGTTTAATGATGGCTTGGACTGGCCCCGGTGTGGATCATTTACCCAGTGCCTTCGGTTTAGATTTGCTTTCGGTATTGTTGGCTGAGGGCCGTTGCTCTCGTTTGGTGCGCTATTTACGCGAGGAAAAAGGTTTGGTACAAAGTATTGGTAGTAGTTTTTCGCTTCAGCGAGATTCTAGTTTGTTTACTATTAATGCTTGGTTAGAACCCCAAAATGCTAATCTGGTAGAAGAATTAATCGGTGAATTTTTAAATGATTTATTGGCTGAACCGGTGCCGGAAACGGAATTAAACCGATGTAAGCGTCTGCTGTGTAATGATTATGCTTTTTCAACGGAAACACCAAATCAATTGGCGGGACTTTATGGTTATTACAATACGATCGCTGAAGCTGAAATAGCAGTTACTTATCCTCAACAAATTCAGCAAATTCAGTCTATCGACATACAACGCTTAGTTAGTCAATATATCTCTCCTGGTCGCTATGCTGTGACTGTGTTAGAACCAATTTAAATTTAAAATAGAAGAACAGAAAAATAGAGGAAAAAATTAAAAATATATTTAGGGAATTAATGAAGATATATTACAATAGAATAAATTTAAATAATTATATTAATAATGAGTAAATATAAATTACTATGTAGATTCGATTAAATATCTGATAAAATTAAAATGCAGATCAATGTTTATACAGCAATAATCAAATTTTTTTGCTGGTTCGTTACTTGTTTGTGATTATATATATAATAATCATTACCTAAAAAACTGTTACTAAAGGATAAAGGATTAACTGTGACACAAACTGGGCTAAATCATCAAGTATCTCGGACTGTTTTAAATAATGGAATGGTAGTCTTAGCAGTAGAAAATTCTGCGGCTGATATTATTGCTGCTCGGATTTTTTTGCGTTCTGGTACTCGTTATGAACCTCGCGAAAAAGCTGGAATATCTCATCTACTAGCTGCTGTATTGACAAAAGGAACAGAAAAATTATCATCAATGGAAATTGCCGAGCGGGTGGAGTCAGTAGGAGCTAGTTTAAGCACAGATGCGGCAGCAGATTATTTTTTAGTAAGTTTAAAAACAGTTTCGGCAGATTTTGAAGAAATGTTATATCTGACAGGAGAACTATTACGATCGCCTACTTTTCCAACCGCAGAAGTAGAATTAGAAAAGCGTGTTACTTTACAAGGAATTCGCTCGCAACAAGAACAACCTTTTTCCATCGCCTTTGAGCAATTGCGAACAGCAATATATCAAAATCACCCCTATTCACTATCAAGTTTAGGAACAGAAGAAACCACCGCTAATATTAGCGCGGATGATATTATAGCTTATCATAAAACCTATTTCCGTCCTGATAATATAGTAATTAGTATTGTTGGTAGAATAATTCCCGCAGAAGCGATCGCGTTAGTAGAAAAAGTTTTTACTGATTGGCCAGCACCGTCGGAAAAGCTCATAACACCCCAGATACCTTCTATTATTAGCAAACCTAAACAAATGATGAATCCCCAGCCAACACAGCAATCTATTGTTATGCTGGGATATTTAGCGGCATCAGTATATAATCCTGATTATATGCCTTTAAAATTACTCAATACTTATTTAGGTAATGGGCTTTCTAGTCGCTTATTTGTAGAATTAAGGGAAAAACGAGGTTTAGCTTATGAAGTTTCCGCTTTATATCCCACCCGTATAGATCAATCTCCCTTTGTAGTGTATATGGGTACAGCACCAGAAAATACCTCGATCGCTTTATTAAGTTTACAAAATGAAGTTGAACGTTTATTTAGAGTAGAATTAACTGAAGACGAGTTACAAGCTTCTAAAAATAAACTATTAGGACAATATGCTCTAGGTAAACAAACTAACACCCAAATAGCTCAAATTTTAGGCTGGTACGAAACGATCGGACTAGGTGTAGAATTTGATACCCGTTTCAATCAAGAAATTAGCGCCATAACAATAGCAGAAATGAAAGAAGTAGCCAGTCGCTATTTTATAGAACCTTATATTTCTATAGTAGGCCCTAATGTTTTATAGTATTGTAATAATTGACTCAAAGTAAGATATAGGGCTATCTTGAGTCAAAAATTGTGTAGCAAAATTGTCAAAAATTTAGATAAAAACGAATTATAATTAGCCGATGGAAAATTATTAGAACTCCATAAAAGGGCTAACTTTAATAGAGTCCAATTATAGCTGAATATCCTGACTTTACTTTAATTAATTGCTATTTTCCTAATGGTGAACGTGATTTAAGTCGTTAGAGATCTTGCGAAAGTAGAAACTCTGTCATTGCAACAGCAATCTCCAAGTTCGCTACACTGCGTTTCTGACATATTATTTTCGCAAGAGGTCTAATGATTCCTTTATAATTCTACCCAATTCTCTAATTTTAAACCCTCAACTCTGGCCAAATCACTATCATTAGAAATTACAATTAAATCCTTAATAATAGCAGTAGCAGCGATTAAAACATCTTCAGTTTGAATTGGTAAACCTCTTAATCTCAAATTAGCATGAATTTGGGCGGCTTTTTCTAAAATTGCCAAATCATCTAAGAAAATAATTGGATATTTTCGACAAAAATCCTCAAATCTTTCTCTTTGTTTAGGCGCATCAAAAGATAAAAATCCTCTCCTAATTTCAAAGTAAGTTATACAGCTAATAAAAATATTTTCTTCTTTCGCATCAACAGCTAAAATTCTTTGCAGGATTTGAACGTTTTGTTTAATTGCTAAAGACACAATATTAGTATCTAATAAATAATTCACACATCACCTACTTTCGCTTAATTGCATCATCAAAAATTGCCATTTGTTCAGGAGTAAAATCTTCACCTATTTTAGCCAAAAGCTGCACCGCCATCATTTTATCACAACGGTTTTTAAGACTTTCTTCTGATATCTGATTAAATTTTTCCAAAGAAAAGTTTTCTATAAATACTTTTACTAAATTTTGTACTGTTTCTACATAATTCAAATCCTCTTTGAATAAAGAATCTTCTTCCATTAAAATAGCAACAACATTCTCAATTCTCTTAACCATTGATTCTTGTTTCATATCAGTTGATAACATAATTATTACCTCACTAAATAGTCTTTATATCCATCATATCGAGTTTTTTAACTTTTGGCAATGATTTATACTAACACTTTTGAATCACCAATGAATCCCCGTTTGTAGGTTGATTTAAGCGATACTTTCGGTCAGCTTCGCTAACGCAGAACCCAACAAATGTTTACAAATATTGGGCTTATTTTAAATGTTGGGTTTCGTTCCTCAACCCAACCTACTATGATTTTTAAGTTAAGTTAACAACCATAATGATTAGCTTATCCCTCCCTGTAGCATCTATAATAAACACGGAACAGTTTAATTCTGCAAAAATTTCTTTTAACCTTTCCGAACCAAATAATTCTACACCCAATCCGGCGGCGTTGCTTTCATTATAAGATGATTTCACCCAATTTGCAACGAATCCTCAATCATTTCAACCGCCAATTGGGCAATCCTGCATCTATGCAACGCCAATTGATCTGTGGTGTGGGGGCGGGTTTATGATG
>CAWUOF010000186.1:0-7821 GCA_963923765.1 uncultured bacterium
TCGAATGGTAAGCCAACTTTTACCGTCCTCATCAACCGTTATATAGGAAGCGGTAGTACCATCCCAACTCCAACCCCGATATGGGTTTCCATTTGATATAATTTGGTTTGATGATATGGAACCGAATCTTTTACCATCAAAAGCTCGAATGGTAAGCCAACTTTTACCGTCCTCATCAACCGTTATATAGGAAGCGGTATTACCATCCCAACTCCAACCCCGATATGGGTCTCCATTTGATACGATTTGGTTTGATGATATGGAACCGAATGTTTTACCATTGAAACGTCGAATGGTAAGCCAACTTTTACCGTCCTCATCAACCGTTATATAGGAAGCGGTATTACCATACCAACTCCAACCTCGATAAGGATCTCCATTTGATACGATTTGTTTTGATGATATGGAACCGAATGTTTGACCATCGAAAGGTCTAATTAAAAGAGTATTTTGTATCCTGAATGGCGCTGATCTAACACCATTTGCAAACGCAATAACTAATAAAAAAGACAAACATAACTTGACGAAAAAATTGTGGATTTTCATAAAGGTTTTATTTTTGATGCAATTGATATTGCATTATAACGTAAACTTTTGTGAGTGGCGATTCTCTATTTCGCAAGATATCGGTTTTTTAAGCCTATTTTGTAGGGTGCGTCAGACAAAAATTTATGGTTCAGATAATTAACTTAACTATCTGACGCACCCTACAAACACCTGGTAAGGTGTGTCAAACAAAAAGTTATCGATAAGACAATTAGCTTAATTCGGTAAGGTACTCCTATCTGTTGATTGATCTCTAGTAAATCAAGATAATCAACTTGTTGCCATAGGAAAATGCCTGATTAGATCCTGAGTTTTGTAACAATATTTTAAGCTTATTGTTGGAAAATGCCGGATAATACCTGCCCAGATTCAGGTATAATAGTTAAAATACTTATATTATATAGCTTTTATGAATGTTAAGGAAGTTTTACAATTTGCTGATGAGTTAGTTTTTGCCCAGATGGGGAAACACTTAGATGATATTCAGGAAAATGTGATTACAGGTGTTTGGCATGGCCAGAGTTATAAGAAAATTGCAGATGAATGTAATCGCAGTGAAAGTCATGTTAGAGATATAGGTTATAAACTTTGGCAAGTTTTTTCAGAGCAGTTAGATCAAGATATTAATAAACGCAATTTTCGCTCTACTTTATCAAGGTTAACAGTGACATCATCTTCAATTATCATACAACAAAATAACAATCATAATTTTAATTATTGCTCATCTTATCAAACTGAAAATAAGTCTAATTTCAGGCAAAATAATGATAATCAAAATTTTTCTGGTCACGATTTAACCCTAGCACCGAAAATTACTCATTTTTGCGGAAGAAAAACCGAACTTGAAACCCTATCCCACTGGATAACCACCCAAAACCCCCGTATCATCTCAGTTTTAGGAGAAAGTGGAATAGGTAAAACTACCCTCGTTAAACAGTTTGTTGACCTAAATTTATCACAATTTGATCTAATTATCTGGAAAAGTATCAAGCTTACCCCATCTTTAGATACTATTATTACTGAAATTTTCAGATTTATTAATTCCGAACCTATTCAAACTGACAATAAATTAAACCAAATTCTCACTCTTTTACGCCAACAAAAATGTTTAATTATTCTTGATGATGTGCAAGAGTTGTTTACCATCGGACAATTTGCCGGACAATACAAAACTGAATATAAAGATTACAAAAACTTTTTCACAAAAATAATAGAGATTGAGCATCAAAGTAGTTTAATCTTAATTAGTCAAGAACAATGCCAAGAAATGGTTTGTTTAGATGAAGAAATATATCCTGTGAAGTGTTTGGAGTTAAGAGGTTTAGACAATATAGAAATAATGAAAAACTTGGGATTAAGAGATGAGGAAAAATGGTCAAAATTAATTGAATTATATGAAGGTAATCCGGTTTATTTAAAAGATATTGCTAGTTTAATTAAGAATGTTTTTTTGGGTAAAGTATCTGAATTTTTAACAGAAAATAGTTTAATTTTAACTGAAGATATGAAGTTTCGGTTTAATGAATTATTTGAAAGATTATCCACCATAGAACAAAAGATAGTGATAGAATTGAGTAAGTGCGATCGAAACATCTCAAGAGAAGATTTAAGCCAAGGTTTATCCTTGTCGTCTATGGACTTGATTAACGGTTTACAATCTTTGAGAAAACGCTATTTGCTAAAAACAGTAGAAGCAGAGAAAATCTCCTTTTATTTATCTCCTGTTTTTAGGGAATATGTTAGAACTTGTTGCCAAGATTGATAGTTGTTTACGCTATCGCTTTAAACCATCAATAATTGCAATTCTTCTATAGAAATTCGAGCATTATAAACATTTTTTCGGTTTCATAAACTTCTGGAAAAGACTCTATAGCCTCTTTAAACTTGCTAATATATTCTTCTGGATTACTTCCCTGTCCTACTAATTCATTTTCTAAACACAAAGCCACCCAATATCTAGCAATCTGCCTGAGTACCACTGTATAAAAATCCATTGCTTCACTTGCTAATTAATCGTATTTATATAATAGCAAAATCAGTAAAATTTCGTACCTTTGGAGGTTGAAAAGCTAACACAATATCCTATTTAGCAACATAATGAATTAACCGATTCATTGCACAATATTTTTGTTAGACATCAGGCAACAACGGCAGATGGCGAATACGAATTCTTCGTGTCTCAATCGTTACTGCCGCACCTTGTTGTAGATCCTCCTCACATTCACTAATAGTTCTTAGCAACAACTCAGTTAATGCTTGGGCACGTAACCTTTCAATTCTAATGCGAATCACTGATGGAGAAACTGCTTCATCAAGGGCTAACAATGTGTGAAAGTCAGCATCAAGTGTTACTATAACCCGATTGTCCTCTCTTGCCTTTTGAATAATTTCTGCATCTTCAGCGGCGGATAGATCAATTTCACCAACATGAATTGTGTCAATTCCTGCATCACGTAACAATCTTGCCGCAGAAAGTGGCAAACCTTGATCAAGCAACAGTTTCATAGGAATTAGGTAGTTCAATGATGCGATCGTCTAAATAGGAAGATACAAAAATCAAAGATTGCCGAATGTCTTCATCTTCCAATTCTGGAAACTCTTGATGTAATTCATTTCGATCGGGATAAGTTGCAAGTAACTCGATGACGCGACGAACGGTAAGACGAAGGTTACGAATACAGGGTTGTCCGTTCATACGATTAGGATTACTGGTAATGCGGTCTAGTTTCATGGTATTAACCTTAGCTGTAATGGGTTGGTAAGGTGGTATCTTTGCCCACCCTACTATCATTCTAATTCAACGCACCCGCCGGAATACCCAAAATATACTCTATCTTAGGGATATCTTCTAATGCAATTACCATTCCGACTTCTTCAAAGCCAGCAATGCGATCGCATTTGCTATATTTAGCAAGCTAAAGTAGGTATTTGTTTATCTGAGTTTAGTCATTTAACAAACTAGCTTTTAAAGTTTCTTCTAAAGTAAAAGGTGACTCTTTAGGAAAAAAGTTTAACTTAATCCCTGTTTCCTCCGATGCTTTCCAACGAGCTTTTTGATAACAATCATCAAAAACTTCGGAAATCAAAGGTTGCAAGCTGGGGCTATCTTCTAGTAATTCTTCAATACAAATACGCTGTTCGCTGATGGTGCTACGCCAACTTTCGCTACGCTTTTCTGGCTGATATTGCCATTTTAATAGGTGGATTAATAGCACGATTAAACGACTTTTTAATTCGCGTTTCTCACTTCTGCCTATACTTTCAATTTCTTCAATTAAATTATGTATATCTATTTCATTAAATTTACTTTCTTTTAACTGTTGAGCAGTTGTTTGAATCCACAAATAAAAATCGCGATCGTAGAGATTTTTTGCAGTTGCGATCGATGCTTCGCCCATAGCTAGATCTCCTATTATGAATTGGTAAAGGTGGGCTAAAGCCCACCCTATTATGATTTTAATTCAAACTTGCTGCTGGCATACCCAAAATATCTTCAATTTTAGGCATATCTTCCAACGCAATCACCCGTCCTTCATCCGCAAAACCAGCAATTTGATCAAAATTGAGATAACGATACAAATCATCAGCAAAAGGATTAATTTTCTTACCAACAATCTCCAAATATTCTTGGATATTGGGAATACGTCCTAACAAGGAACAAACAGCCGCTAATTCAGCCGAACCGAGATAAACTCGTGCATCTTTACCCATGCGATTATTAAAATTACGGGTAGAAGTAGAAAATACCGTTGTAGCATCAGCAACTCGCGCTTGATTACCCATACAAAGACTGCAACCGGGCATTTCTGTACGGGCACCAGCAGCGCCAAAAATGCCATAATAACCTTCTTGTTTGAGTTGTTGTTCATCCATGCGAGTTGGCGGACAAATCCACAAACGATTTTTAACGGCTCCTTCGCCTTCTAAAACTTTTGCTGTAGCGCGATAATGACCGATATTTGTCATACAGGAACCGACAAATACTTCATCAATGCGATCTCCGGCAACTTCTGACAATAACTTCACATTATCCGGGTCATTAGGAGCAGCAACGATCGGTTCTTTAATCTCATTCAAATCAATTTCAATTACCTCAGCATATTCAGCATCAGCATCAGCTTCCATTAACACCGGATTAGCTAACCATGCCTCCATTTTAGCAACACGACGCATAATAGTATGGGCATCTGCATAACCTCGCGCCACCATATTTTTTAACAGCGCTACATTCGATCGTAAATACTCAGCAACAGTTTCTACACTCAATTTAATCGTACATCCAGCACAGGAACGTTCCGCAGTAGCATCAGTTAATTCAAAAGCTTGTTCTACTTTCAAATCGGGCAAACCTTCTATTTCCATAATGCGCCCGGAGAAGATATTTTTCTTATTTTTCTTCTCCACAGTTAACAAACCTTTTTGAATAGCCACGTATGGAATAGCATTAACAATATCCCGTAAAGTAATACCCGGTTGTAATTCCCCTTTAAACCGAACTAAAACCGATTCTGGCATATCCAAAGGCATCACACCTAAAGCGGCAGCAAAGGCAACTAAACCCGAACCTGCGGGAAAAGAAATTCCTAATGGAAAACGAGTGTGAGAGTCGCCACCAGTTCCTACTGTATCGGGTAGTAACATTCGGTTTAGCCAAGAGTGAATAATACCATCACCAGGACGCAATGCAACACCGCCACGTTGTGCCATGAAATCGGGTAATTCTTTATGGGTTTTGACATCAACTGGTTTAGGATAAGCAGCAGTGTGGCAGAAACTTTGCATCACTAAATCGGCACTAAATCCTAAACAAGCGAGTTCTTTTAATTCATCCCGTGTCATTGGTCCAGTAGTATCTTGAGAACCAACAGTTGTCATAATTGGTTCGCAAGATGTACCAGGGCGAACGCCTTTTAAACCGCAGGCATTTCCGACTATTTTTTGTGCTAAAGTAAAGCCTTTATCGCTATCAACTGGAAGACTAGGACGACAGAAAATTTCGCTAGGTTCTAATCCTAAAGTTAGGCGAGTTTTGTCTGTAAGACTGCGCCCGATAAGTAAAGGAATGCGTCCACCGGCGCGTACTTCATCGAGAATAGTATCGGGTTTGAGGGTAAAAGTAGAAATTATTTCGCCGGCTTCGTTGGTAATTTCTCCTTTGTAGGGATGGATAGTAATTATCATGCCGGTTTCCATGTTGGTGACATCGCATTCGATGGGCAATGCACCGGAATCTTCAGCAGTATTAAAGAAAATGGGAGCGATCGCGCCGCCTAAAATATATCCACCATTGCGTTTATTTGGTACTGAGGGAATATCATTACCTATATGCCACAGCAAAGAGTTAATTGCTGATTTACGTGAGGAACCTGTACCGACTACATCACCTACATAGGCCACCGGATAACCTTTTTGTTTTAAATCGGCAATAGTTTTTAATGCTCCCGGCATCCGGGTTTCTAACATTACCGTAGCGTGTAAAGGAATATCTGGGCGAGTAGTAGCATGGGGGGCAGGAGATAGATCATCGGTATTGGTTTCACCAGGAACTTTAAAGACAGTAACGGTAATAGCTTCTGGTAGTTTCGGGCGACTAATAAACCATTCTGCTGCCGCCCAAGAATCTATTACTTGTTTGGCGTAGGAGTTGATGTCAGATAGTTTGTAGATGTCGTTAAAGGCATCAAATACCAGTAAGGTTTTGCTCAAAGCTGATGCAGCACTCGCAGCGATCGAAGGAGTGGATGACTTGAGTAAATCTATTAATGATTGAACGTTGTAACCGCCCATCATGTTACCTAAAAGTCTGACTGCTCCTTGAGCATTGATGAGGGGACATTGTATTTCCGATTTGGCAAGGGCAGTGAGAAAACCGGCTTTAATGTAGGCGGCGGGATCTACTCCAGGAGGAACTCGATCGCGCAATAATTCTACTAAGGTTTCTTCTTCTCCCGCCGGAGGATTTTTGAGTAATTCACATAATTCTGTTGTCTGTTGGGCGTTTAGGGGTAAAGGTGGAATACCTAAAGCCCCACGCTCGGCTACGTGCTGACGGTATGCTTCCAGCATTTTTCAGTTCTCCCTAAATTTAATATCCTGTAAAATTTTAGTTTATTGATAAAAAGGGCTGATTGTTGAGTAAAAAAGAATAAAGAATTAAAAATATATATTTTTGGGCCGAAAAAATTTAGGTTTTCCTGAGATATTGTCTTTTTGTATATAGTTTGACTGATATTTTTCCAGACTTGCAGCACTAAGCAGGTATATGTTTTTACTTTTTCCCGAAGGTAAATTTTTCTATAATCTTTGACTTATTAGACATCTGCCTTTATCATTTTTGGCAGAATTTGGTGGTAAATTTTGAGATTTTTTGTTAAAATTAAGCATTTTTTAATAAAATATCCCAAAATACTATAATTATCCCCAATGATTTTGAGCTTGGGTGCAGACTCGATCGCGGCGATATTTTTGAGCTTAATCAGGGAATTGTATATTTATCTACTTTCTGCGGATCATCCTTAATCGCTTAATAAACAGTATCTAAATTTCAATTACCAAATTTCATCTAGCACTCTAGCTAAATAAAATAAAAACGTGAACTACTCTCAACATCAATTTAAACATCATATTAATGCCCATAATACCGCAGTTACAGATCTAACCTATAGCTATGAGCAATCTTTAGCTATTGCTGCGGCAATTCCCATGCCATTAATTATTAGTCGTATTGATGATAACACAATTTTATATGCCAATGAATTGGTTAAATCTATTTTTGGCCGATCGCCAGTAGAATTAATGGGTGGTAAAATTACTCATCTATACTACTATGAGGCAGAACAAAAACAAATGTTAGAAATGCTGGCCATAAATCAGCAAGTGTTAAATTACCATATTCATATTAAACAAATCAATAATAAACCCTTAAAAATATCTGTTTCCCATCAATTATTTAATTGGCATGGCGAACCAGCTTTATTAAGTACCTTCGCGAATAATTACTCAGATAATAATAATTATGAAATAAAGCAGGAAACAGAAGCAGCATTAAAACTGGCAGAAGAACAATTAGAAACTATTTTGGAAGCTATACCTGGTATAGTTTCTTGGATTAGTTCAGATCTACGCTATTTAGGAGTAAATCGACATTTAGCAGAAATTTATGGTTTAACTCCCGAAGAATTTCAGGGTAAAGATATCGGTTTTCTGGGTTACAGTCCCCTATTTAATGAATTTGTCACAAAATTTTTTGCTAGTAATGAAAATGAAGCCCTATTT